>NZ_JBQCYD010000037.1:0-21967 GCF_052088025.1 Senegalia sp. (in: firmicutes)
CAGAAGATAGTTTTATTACGTTTAATTTGTCCTTTTTCTTGACAGAGGACCACTATTAGAATTATAATAATTCTAATAGTTTACTTAATTATGTTAATATAAAAATAAGAATTAAAATAATAATTTAAATTTATATGGTAGATTGAATTGTTTGAAAGTTTTAAATAAGTATAATAAAAAAATACTGTTTGAGGACAGGAGGTATATATTTATGACAAAAGTGTTGATAGCAAGTGTAGTATTTGGTGTAGCAATAGTAATTATAATTGGTTTAATTTATAATATTCTAAAGGAAAAGAATTAGTTTTGAATTTCAAAAATTTTGTTCTATTGTATCCACAGGAAATATGAATCCATTAAATTTTAGTTTATAAAATTAGGAGTATAGATTTAATTTGATAAAAGATAGAAGTTTTAAAAAAGTAATATTAAAAGTTAAAACACTGCCAAACGAAAAACTTACATCATTTATAGAAAATGATCTAGGCATATTTACTTAGAAAATGAAGAATATGATAAGTCTCATTAACATTTAATGAAGGTAAAATAAATAAAAAAGCATATTGAATAGAAATAAGATATTAAGTTTAAAAAACAAAGCTGTAAAAAATGAGATGGTTCAATGAAAGACAGCACTAAAAATGTATGGAAATATGTTTCTTTAATAGGACTTGCTATGACAAACCCAATTGGAATAACAGTAATAATTTCTAGGGATAAAAAATTAATAATTTTAAATACAATACAAAGCTTAGCATTTCCAATATTTTTTGCAAGTGAAACGTATAGAGGAAATATAAGAATAGATTAAGTAAATTAAACTGATTAGATGTTAATGAAAATTATATTTCAATTAACATCTAATTTTTATATTATCTAAATATTAAAAATACATTATAATACAAATAAAAAAAGGTATATAAAAGTATTTATAGAATATATAAATATAGGGAAAAGGGGCGATAATATGGAGAATTTACTTGAAGTTAAAAATCTTGCAACATATTTTAAATTAGAAGATAAGACCATTCATGCAGTAGATGGTGTGTCATTTAATATAAAAAAGGGTGAAATTGTAGCTCTTATTGGGGAATCTGGTAGTGGAAAATCCGTTACAGCTCTATCAATTATGGGAATAGTGCCAATTCCTCCTGGTGAAATAATAAATGGAGAAGTTATATTTGAAGGAAAAGATTTGATAGGCAAAAAGAATAAGGAACTTAAAGCTATCAGAGGAAATGATATATCTATGATATATCAAGAACCTATGACTTCACTAAATCCCATGCTAAAAGTAGGTTATCAGATAAAAGAAGTACTTAAAATTCATACTGATATAAGACGTAGTGAAGCAAAGTCTAAGGCTATAGAATTTCTAAGAAAGGTTGAAATGCCAGAGCCTGAAAAAAGATATAATTCATACCCCTATGAATTAAGTGGTGGTATGAGACAAAGGGTAATGATAGCTATGGCTCTAATTTGTAATCCAAAGCTCTTAATAGCAGATGAACCTACAACAGCACTTGATGTTACTATACAAGCTGAAATACTTGAGCTTATAAAGAAATTAAAGTCTGAATTTCATATGTCAGTATTATTTATAACTCATGATTTGGGAGTAGTTACAAATATAGCTGATAGGATAATGGTAATGTATAGCGGTAAAATTAGGGAGATTGCAAGTACAAATGAATTATATAAAAATCCACTTCATCCATATACAGTATCCCTCATGAAATGTATACCAAGATTAAACGATCCTAAAGACGAACTTTTTACCATTGAAGGAAAAATACCAGATTTACAATCAAAGGAAAAAGGATGTGCATTTTATCTCAGATGTAATAGACGAATGGATAAATGCATAGATAATACTCCTGAACTTGTAGAATATGAAAAGGATCATTTTGTAAGATGCTGGCATTTTGAAGGGGAGAAAAAAGATGAAGAATGAAAGATTAATAGAAGTTCAAAATCTGAAGAAATACTTTAATGTAGATAATTCAAATATATTTAAAGATGAAAAGAAATTAAAGGCAGTAGATGGTATATCTTTTGATATAAATAAAGGAGAAACTTTTGGTTTGGTCGGGGAAAGTGGTTCAGGTAAAAGTACTACAGGACTCCTGATGCTTAGGCTTTTAAACCCAACAAGTGGAAGTGTATATTTGGAAGGTAAGGATATATTTAAATATTCTAAAGCTAAGTTTAGGCACTTAAGAAAAGATTTGCAGATAATATTCCAAGATGCTTCTTGGGCATTAGATCCAAAAATGATAATAGAAGATATATTAAGTGAACCTTTAAAAATACATAATATAGTGCCCAGGTTTGAAAGGGAAAAAGAAGTAAAAAGATTATTAAATATAGTAGGCTTATCATCTAAAGATATGAAGAAATTTCCCCATGAGTTTAGTGGCGGAGAAAGGCAAAGGATAGGTATAGCAAAGGCAATATCTACAAAACCTAAATTTATTTTATGTGATGAACCAGTTTCAGCACTGGATGTATCAATACAATCAAAAATATTAAATTTACTTAGGGATCTTCAATCAGAATATGATTTAACTTATCTTTTCATAGCACATGGTTTAAATGTAGTAAGACATGTATCTGATAGGGTAGGTGTCATGTATTTAGGTAGACTTATGGAAGTAGGAGACGTTCATACCATATATAATAATCCAAAGCATCCATATACAGAAGCTTTGATATCAGCATTTCCCCATACTGATCCTGAAATAGAGAGTAAAAGAATAATATTAAAAGGAGAGATACCAAGTCCTATAAATCCTCCTTTAGGGTGTGTATTTCATACCCGTTGTCCAAAGAAAATGGACATATGTGAAAAATTAGTGCCAAAACTTACAGAAGTTGATAAGGACCATAAATCAGCTTGTTTTTTAGATGAAAGAGTAATAGAAAATTCCAAAGGAGGAGAGGGAATTGAAAATAAATAAAAAGTTCATATTTAAAATTCTTTTAAATATAGCCATTGGATTTGTTACCCTAACATTGATGCTTATGTTATTAAATTTAGACCAATATAGCTCTATTTCAATATCATTTAAGTATAGATTGTTTGAGACAAATATAGATTTTAAAGCTATTTTTCAAAATGTAACAGATTATTACAAAACACTTTTATCTGGTACATTTGGCATGACTACTACAAATAAATCAGTATTTGACTATGTATCATCAAGTTTTAAAAATTCACTAACCTTACTTTCTTTTTCCCTGTCCCTTGCAATTATACTTGGAATACTTAAAGGCATATTTGATAGTAAAAGAGAAAAGAAATATTCTTCAAACTTTAAAACACTATCTACCCTTACAATACTTGCTATGCCTGATGTATTTTTAATATTACTATTACAATTTTCAGCTGTATTATTATATAGAAATGGAATAGAATTACTACCTGCTGCAGGTTATGGTGAAATAAGGCATATGATACTACCCATACTTGCACTAACCCTTATTCCTATGAGCTATATTGCAAGAATAACAGCACTTTCAATAGATGAAAACTATGAAAAAAACTATGTAAAAACAGCCCTTGGTAAGGGGGCTTCAAATAAAAGAATAATATTTATACATGTGCTTAGAAATTCTATAATGGATATATTAGATTCATTTTCTTCTATAGCAACTATTATAATATCTACCCTTGTAGTAGTTGAATATATGTTTGCATATCCGGGCCTTGCCTTTATGATGTTTAAAAATTATGAACTAGGTGAAGTAAATGTAGTTATGGCTATGGGCATCATGATAGCACTACTTTATTTCTTAATAAATATAATATTTGGAGTATTAAAATATGCATTAAATCCTAAATTAAGGGGTGAATTAAATTGATAGCTAAATTAAGAAAAATAAATTTGCCATTAATTATAGGTATAATTATTATTATATTTATATCAATTATAGCTATATTTAGAATAGATATAATGAACTTAGACCCCTTTGCTACAAATTTTGCACTGCCTCATTTTGAAGATGGAAATTTGGTAGTGGATAGGCCACCAAACCCACCAAATGACATAAATATATGGGGAACTGATCTTTTGGGCAGGGATGTGTTTTCTAGAGTAATATATGGGGCTAGGATGACACTTCAGATTGGAATATACACTGCCCTAGCTAGAATATTAGTAGGTGTTATATTTGGACTACTTGCAGGTTTTGGTAGTAAAATTGTATCTAAAATAATAAATATATTTAAAACTACATTTAGTGCCATACCTGCCCTTATAATAAGTTTTATATTTTTAAAAGTTACAAGGCCACCTCTTGAAGAAGCACTATTAGTATACACTATAGTACTTACATTTGTAGGTTGGGGCAGGGTTGGTTCTATATTTAGGGATAGGATAAGTGAAATATTAAGGGAAGATTTTATAAAAGGTGAGATGGCTATAGGAAAAAGTAAATTTCAAATAGCTATAGGAAATGTATTACCACATCTTTTGGCAACTATTGTAATTTATCTTTTTATAGAAGTAAGCAGGGTACTTATAATACTTGGAGAATTAGGAGTATTGGGGCTTTTGGTAGGGTTAAATGCAGTGGACCCCTTTCTTTTAAGCGAATTAAAATTATCCATAGAACCAGCTTATTTTCCAGAATGGGGGTCAATGCTTGGAACAAGTAGGTATGCTATATCTGCTGGTATTCCTTGGATTGTACTATATCCAGCCCTTGCACTCTTTATATCAGTTTTAGGTTTTAATCTTTTAGGTGAGGGATTAAAGATAGAATTAAATAAAAGAAATTCTAAATTTATAACATTTATAAAGCACATTCCCTACCACCTATCTCCTATTACATTTATCCACCAAATTAAAAATATGAATAGGTATAAAAAGTCTGTAGTATTTAAAATTTCTATAGTAGTTTTGATGATTTTGATACTCCTATGGCCTGCACGAAATAGTAAGTATAAAATAGATGTAGAAGGTTTAAATAGCCATATAGAAGAATTATCAAAGGAAAAATATGAGGATAGGTCTATAGAAACAGAAGGAAATAAAAATGCAAGAAATTATATAGTAGAAAATTTAAAGACAATAGGGCTTGGCCCCCTATATGAAAATAAATTTATAAAACCCCATCAAATAGAAGCCAACATCCAGTCAATCCAAGAAATGAATTTAGACCTAGTAGGAAAAGATATATCATTTGACTACAAGGATGAGTTTAATGTAGGACAATTATATGTAAGAAAGATAGATGAAAATATTTATAGTACAGAAATAACAAGAAATATATTAAGTATAGAAATGTATGAAAATGGTGATTATGAAGAAGAAGAAAAGTACTTTATTTTAATCAGCCAAGAAGAACAAAAAAAAGATACGGGTAAAATTACAGATATAATAAATCAACCATTTATAAAAGGTACAATAACCGAATTAGATGAGTTATCTCGTTTTGATGTATTTGGAGATAGTGTAGATTTTGAAGTAATGCAAGATGAATTAGAAAGTGATTATGTTCATTTAAATATATATGTAAATAGTAATTCCTTTAAAAAAATAAAAGAAAATTCAGGAAGCGATATAGAGTTTTCAGCTATAGTAAAAAATCAAATAGAAGCACAAGCAAACAATATTGGTGCTGTATTAAAAGGTAAGGATAGTGAGAAGTCACCTCTTATAATAGCTACTGATTATGATAATGAGGGTATAATATACAATGGAAGCTCCATAGCAGCTAATTTAGAGATAGCAAAAACACTAAAGGAAAGTAAGGTAGACTTAGAAAGAGATATAATATTTTTATTCTTTGATGCTTCTTTTACAAAATCAGAAAAAGGAATAGATGCATTCTCTAAGACTGATTTATATAAAGATTTAGATAAGACCCATTTTCTCATGTATATTAAAAATTTAGGAGGAGCAGGTGGCGAATTAATTGCCTTTGACACATCAAGGCTCTATTCAGATAATAGGGGCCATTATGGTATAATTAGAAATATGATGAAAAGAGGAGAAGATTTAGAGCTTGATACGATGTTAAAGGGTATGGAATTTGATGGTAGGGGTATCAGAACATTATATAACAATGGAACAAGTTTAGTTTCTGTATCTGGAAAATTTAATCCTTATGATATGGATGATAAATTAGATGAAAAAATACTAGAAAAACAAGCTCAAACAATATTAGATTCTATAACAATGTATGATTATACTTTGAAAAAAAGTGGTGAATAAAAATGAGTGTAGGAATAGATATAGTTAGTATTGATAGGATAAAGGATATTTTAGATAAAAAAAGAAATAGCTTTTTAAATAAAATATTTACAGTAAGTGAAATACAATATATAAAAGAAAAAAATTATAGCCCTCAAACTATAGCAGGGCTATTTTCTCTAAAGGAATCGGTAAGTAAGGCTATAGGTACAGGTATTGGAAAAGTTTCATTTAAAGATATAGAAATATACCATGATGAAAATGGTAAGCCAAGGGTAGAACTAAATGAAAAATTAAAGACTTTTAATATTGTATCAATTGATGTAACTATAACTCATGAAAGAGAATATGCTATTAGCTTTGCTAAGGTAGAATTTAAGTCAGATGAAAGATCCATACAAGTACCAGAAGAATTAAAGGGACTCTTAACTAAGAGAAATAAGGATACTCACAAGGGTGATTATGGAAAGGTACTAATAATAGGTGGCAGCAGAGGTATGACAGGCTCTGTCACATTATCATCTAAGGCTAGCGTGAGAACAGGCTCAGGACTTGTATATACACTTGTACCAGAACAATTAGAAACCATAATGAGCATAAAACTTACTGAAGAAATAGTAAAACTTGCAAAAGATAATGGAAAAGGTCATTTCATAAAAGAATCTCTAGAAGATATATTAAAAGCATCAAAAGATAAAGATGTTCTAGCAATAGGTCCAGGTATGGGAAATTGCACAGATAATACATATCTAATAAGAGAAACTATAAAAAATATAAATTTACCTTTAGTAATAGATGCAGATGGATTAAATGCTCTATCAAAGGATATGGGTATGTTAAATCATAAGAAGAACTCTATAGTAATAACCCCACATCCTGGAGAAATGGCTAGGTTGTTAAATAAAGATATAAAAGAAATAGAAGGAAATAGAATTTACTACGCAAAACATATAAGTAATAAATATGATATTGTAAGTGTGCTTAAAGGTAATAACACTATAGTTTCATATAAAGATGAAGTATATATAAATAATTCAGGAAATCCTGGTATGGCTGGGGCTGGAAGTGGTGATGTGCTTACGGGTATTATAACAAGCCTTATAGGTCAAGGCTTAAAGCCATTTGATGCAGCAAAACTTGGAGTATATATTCATGGTCTAGCAGGAGATTTTGCAAGAAAGAAACAAGGTGAGTATTCTATGATAGCTAGTGATATTGTGGATTGTATAGGTGATGCTATAGGAGTGGTTATTGATGAGTGATTATAAGAAGTGTTCAATATCAAAAAAGTTATCAAATTTAGGTTTGATTTTTACATTTATAATCATATTACTTCAACAGATCTTTAGAAATGAATTAGTTGCATCTATATTTATAATGTTATCTATATTAAGTGCTTTATTATTTAAAATTTTAAGTGATAAATATGATGAAAATAAAAGTAAAAAACAAGTAAAAAATACTTCCATATTTGCTGTTATTGTATATATATTAGTATTAGTAGGATATGTAATGATGTTTACTTCATACAGAGATAATAATTTATATATAGTAATAATATTATTTATAGTAACTACCACTTATCATATAAGAGATAATAAGCTTAAGAGTAAAAACCCTATTGACAAATAACTCACTTAATAGTAAACTTAAGAAAAGTTAAATAAAGATATCTTTAAGCTGATCCGAGAGGTCAGAAAGGTAGAAATACGGAACCACTATGCATATTTATGCCTTCTTAAAGATTTCTTTAAGAAGGCATTTTTTAATGCCAAAAAAATACCTTTAAAATAGTTCTGTGAAACTAGAAAGGAGTTGTAATTATGTTAAAAGGAAGACATTTAATAGAACCAAGAGATTTTTCATTAGAAGAATTAGATGAAATATTTTCTCTAGCTGAAAAAATTATAAAGAATAAGGAAGATTATTTAGACAAATGTAGAGGTAAATTACTTGCATCACTTTTTTATGAACCATCTACTAGAACTAGATTTAGTTTTGAAGCTGCAATGTATAGACTTGGAGGACAAGTCGTAGGATTTTCTGAAGCCAGAAGCTCTTCTGTATCAAAAGGAGAATCTGTAGCTGATACAATAAAAACTGTTGCATGCTATGCTGATATAGCTGTGATGAGACATCCCAAAGAAGGAGCACCACTTCTTGCTTCTCAAAATACTGATATGCCTATAATAAATGCTGGTGACGGTGGTCATGAGCACCCTACTCAAACTCTTACTGATTTACTTACAATAAGAATTCTAAAAAAAGAATTTTCAAATCAAACCATTGGACTATGTGGAGACCTTAAATTTGGTAGAACTGTCCATTCTCTCGTAAAAGCACTTAAAAGATATTCAAATATAAATTTTGTATTTATATCACCTCATGAGCTTGAAATTCCTGAATATATAAAAGATGATTTAGAAAAAAATAGCTATTATGAAACTGAAAATTTAGATGAAGTTATAGATAAATTAGATATACTTTATATGACACGTGTACAAAAAGAAAGATTTTTTAATGAAGAGGATTATTTAAGATTAAAAGATAGCTATATTTTAACAAATGAAAAGCTTAAAAATGCAAAAGAAGATCTAATAATAATGCACCCACTTCCACGTGTAAATGAAATAGCTGTAGAAGTTGATAGTGACAAAAGAGCTAAATATTTTGACCAAGCAAGGTATGGAATGTATGTACGTATGGCTTTGATACTTAAACTATTGGGGGTGGAGTAATGTTAAATATTGATAGCATAAAAAAAGGAATAGTAATTGATCATATAAAAGAAGGCTATGGATATAAGATGTTTAAAGAATTGGGGCTTCACAAGGTAGAATATAGGGTGGCACTTATAAGAAATGTTTCATCTAGAAAACAAGGCAAAAAAGACCTTATAAAAATAGAAAACAAAATAGATTTAGATTTAAATGTACTTGGAATAATAGATCCAGATTTAACTGTAAATATAATTGAAGATGAAGTAATAAAAGAAAAGATAAAATTATCTCTTCCTCAAAAGGTAAAAGGAATATTTACTTGCAAAAATCCAAGGTGTATAACAAGTGAAGAAAATATAGAAGAAGTAGAATTTATACTTGTGGATAAGTCTAAAAAAGAATATAGATGTGAATATTGCGATACGAAGACTTCAATATAGGGGTGAAGATGTGGATTATATAATAAAAAATGCTAAAATTGTGGATAAAAGGAAAACCCTTATGGGTGACTTGTGGATAAGTGATGGAAAAATAAAAAAGATATCAAATAATATAGATAGTGTGGATAAAGAGATAATAGATGCAGAGGGAAAAGTAGTTATGCCTTCATTTATAGATATGCATGTACATTTAAGAGAACCAGGACAGACTGAAAAAGAAGATTTAGTATCGGGTGAGAATGCTGCCGTGAAAGGTGGATTTACACATGTATGTGCCATGGCAAATACAAAACCAACTTGTGACAATAAAGAAACTATGGAATATATATTAGATAAACATAAGGAAAATGGAATATGTGATTTAACACAAATATCAGCACTTACGAAAGGTCTTCAAGGTGAGGAATTTGTAAATATAGATGAAATGAGAAAGTTTACTAATCTATTTTCAGATGATGGAGTAAATGTAGATGATGATGAAATTTTTAAGGAAGCTTTAAAGCTATCAAAGGAAAAAGACTTTAAAATATTAACTCACTGTGAACCTGAGGTAGAAACTATAAAAAGAGATTTAAAATTAGTAGAGGATGTAGGAGGAAATCTTCATATTTGCCATATAAGCCTTAAAGAAAGTTTGGATTTAATAAAAGAATATAAAGATAAAGGACTTAAATTTAGCTGTGAAGTAACACCACATCATTTATTTGAATGGGATAATGACTATAGAGTAAACCCTCCTTTTGGAAGTAAGACTGACAGAGATGCAATGATAGAAGGAATAAAGGAAGGAATTATTGATGTAATAGCTACAGATCATGCTCCTCATACACAGGAAGATAAAGAAAATGGAGCTCCTGGAATATCAGGAATAGAAGAAGCTTTTTCATATGTATATACAGTATTTAAACAAAAAGGAATTTCACTAAATTGTTTAAGTGAAAAGATGTCTTATATGCCATCAAAATTACTAGGATTCTCTGAAGCACTTATAGAAGAAGGAAAAGATGCAAATTTAGTATTAATAGATTTAAATGAGTATCATAAAGTTAATACAAATAATTTTGTATCAAAAGGTAAAAACACTCCTTTTGAAGGCAAAAAAGTATATGGAAAAGTAATAATGACTATAAAAAATGGTGAATTTGTATATAAATAAAAAAAGAAAAGATGATTCGCGGGGCTCAGCATGACAAGATTATGCTCAGAAATACAGTTTTTGTGCTGTCATTCTGAACAAAGTAAAGAATCTTATATTAAATAGAATATGAAGATGAGGAGAATGTGAAATGATAATAGATAAATTATATGAAGAATGTAATAAAAAAAGTCCAATATGTGTAGGACTTGATACAAAAATAGAATATCTACCAAAGTTTTTAAGAGAAGAAGATACAAGTGTATCAGAAAAAATATTTACTTTTAATAAGATGATAATAGACAATACTTCTGATTTAGTTGCTTGCTTTAAAGTTCAAATAGCTTTTTATGAAGCATTAGGAATTGAAGGACTTAAAGCATATAGTAAAACAGTCAAATATATAAGAGAAAAAGGGAAAATTGTAATAGGAGATATAAAAAGAGGAGATATATCATCTACTGCAAAAGCTTATGCAGATGCCCATTTTTCTGGAGATTTTGAAGTGGATATAATAACTGTAAATCCATATATGGGAGTTGACTCAATTAGTCCTTATGAAGATTATATGAAAAATGATGATAAGGCACTTTTTATGCTAATTCACACTTCAAATAAGTCTTCAAAAGATTTTCAAGAGTTAGAAGTAAGTGGTGAAAAATTATATATGAAGGTAGCAGAAAAATGCAAGACTTGGGGAGAAAACTCTATAGGTGAATCTGGATTTAATAGAATAGGCGGAGTAGTGGGCCTTACTTTCCCTGAAGAATTTTTAGAAATAAAAAAAGAATGTCCCAATACATTTTTCCTAATCCCAGGATATGGTGCTCAAGGTGGTAAAGGCAAGGATATAAAAGAGATATTTAAAGGTGGAGTATGTGGAGTTATAAATTCATCTAGAGGAATTATCACTGCTCATAAGGGAAAATCTGAAGATGAAGACTTTGTAAAATACACAAGAGAAGCAGTCATCTCTATGAAGGATGATTTAATTGGCTAAAATACTAGAAAATATAAAAGTAGCAGATAGAATTTATAAATTAGTTGTAGAAGGTAATTTTAAAGGTGAAATGGGGCAATTTTTTATGATAAGAGGATGGGAGGAATTCCCTCTTTTATCAAGACCTCTTAGCATTCATGATAAAACTCACGAAAGTATAACATTTTTATATAGAATAGAAGGAAGTGGAACTGATAAATTAAGTAAGTTAAAATCGGGAGACAAGTTAAAATTAGAAGGTCCATATGGTAATGGTTATCCAAAGACAAAAGGAAAAGTGGCTATAGTTGGTGGTGGAATTGGTATTGCACCTCTTTTATATACTGCTAAAGGTTTAAAGAAATATATAGAAAAGCTAGATATATATCTAGGATTTACAGATACATCTTATTTAACAGATGAATTTAAAAAGTATGCTGATAATCTATATGTTTCAGTGGGTGATTTTATAACTGAAAAAATAAATGTAGATGAATACGATTATATATTTACTTGTGGGCCAGAAATAATGATGAAAAAAATAGTAGATATGACTAAGGGGAAAAATGTAAAGACTTATGTATCAATAGAAAAACATATGGCATGTGGTGTAGGGGCTTGTCTAGTGTGCTCTTGTAAAACTAAAAATGGAATGAGTAGAGTTTGTAAGGATGGTCCAGTGTATGATGGAGAGGATGTTTATTATGAGTAATTTAAATATAGAGTTTGGCAAAACAAAATTTAAAAACCCTGTAATAACAGCATCTGGTACATTCGGATTTGGACGTGAATACAATGAAATTTATGATATAAATCTATTAGGTGGAATATCTACAAAAGGAATTACAAGGGAAAGGCGAGATGGCAATACTGGCATGAGAATATATGAAACAGCATCTGGAATAATGAATAGTGTAGGGCTTGAAAATCCAGGAGTAGAAGGGTTTGTAAAAGATGAAATTCCATTTTTAGAGAGTTTAGATACCAAAGTAATAGTAAATATAGGTGGAGCTTGTGAATCTGATTATCTATATGCTATAAAAAAAGTATCTAAATGTAATGTAGATATGATAGAGCTTAATATATCTTGTCCCAATGTGAAAGCAGGAGGCATGGCTTTTGGTATAAAAACAAAAGACGCAAGGCAAATAGTAAGAAAAGCAAGGAATGCTACAGATTTACCGCTAGTAGTAAAATTATCACCAAATGCAGAAGATATAGTAGCTATAGCTCGTGCTTGTGAAGAAGAAGGGGCAGATGGCATATCTCTTGTAAATACCTTTAAAGGACTTGCTATAGATATCAATACTCGCAAGCCAGTATTTGATAATATATATGCTGGAGTATCAGGCCCTGCTATAAAACCTATGGCACTTAGAATGGTAAATGAAGTATATAAAAATGTTAATATTCCTATAATGGGTATGGGCGGAATAATGAATGCAAATGATGCTATAGAATTTCTAATGGCAGGTGCTAGATGCATTCAAGTTGGAACTGCTAATTTCATAAATCCAAAGGCATCTTTAGAAATAATAAAAGGAATAGATATGTTTTTAGAAAAAGAGGGTATAAAGTCTCTAGATGAAATAATAGGCATAATATAAATAAAGGGAGAGTGCAAAGGATGAATACAATTATAAGTTTATTAGAAAGAAGTGGAGCATTACTTGAAGGACATTTCCTATTATCATCAGGAAAACACAGTAATAGATATGTACAATGTGCTAAACTTTTAAGCTATCCAGAACATGCAGAAATCGTTATATCTGAAGTAGTAAGGAAAATATCAGATTTAGATATAGATTTAATAGTAGGCCCTGCAATGGGGGGAGTAATAGTAGCATATGAAATGGGTAGGCAATTAGAATTACCTGCTATATTTACTGAAAGAAAAGATGGAGAAATGACACTTAGACGTGGTTTTGAGATCAAAGAAGGTACTAAAGTTATGATAGCTGAAGATGTTGTAACTACTGGGAAATCTACCATGGAAACAAAAAAAGTAATAGAAAAATTAGGTGGAGATGTAATAGGAGTAGCATCTATTATAGATAGAACTAAAGGTAAATCAGAACTTGATATTCCCCTATATAGTGCTGTAAAAATTGATATAGATACTTTTGAATCAAGCAATTGTCCAATGTGCAAAGATGGAAGTAAACCTGTAAAACCAGGCAGTAGAAATTAGATATAATAAAAGGAAGAGGATATCCTCTTCCTTTAAAACACAGGTTTTTTAAATCCACTACCATGAATTTCTGCTGTATCCATTACTGTCATAAAAGCATTTTCATCTATATCTTTTACTATATTTTTAACTACTGCAAGTTGTCTTGTGGAAACTACACAATATATAACCTTTTGCTTGCGTCTAGTATATGCTCCTTCTCCTTCTAAAAATGTGATACCTCTATTTACTCTTTCCATCAAAGCAGTTGAAAGATCCTCAGCATTATTTGTAACAATAAATACTAATTTTTTAGTATCAAGACCTATCATTATTTTGTTCATTACTGTACTTGATATGAACATACTTATAAGAGTATATATTGCTAAGGTATAATCGCTGATTGTAGCATTTATAAGTACTACAATTACATTTGTAACAAAGAGAATTGTAGATATACTTATCTCAAATTTCTTTTTTACTATTACTGAAACTATATCAGTTCCTCCTGTTGATGAACGAAATCTAAATATAATTCCAGAAGAAAATCCAAGAAATAAACCTCCATATATAGTAGATGCTAAAATATCTTCTATCCACATTACTTCAGTTAAAAATTCTGTTACATATAAGAAAAATGAAAGTGATAACATACCAACCATACTTACAAATGCAAATCTCCTGTCAATTTCTTTAATTCCAAATATAAATATAGGAATATTTAATAAAAGAACAAAGATACCAGTATTTAAGCCTGTAAGATATGTTAGTATTATTGCTATACCAGATACTCCACCAGCCAGTAGACTATGAGGAATTATAAATGCATTTATGCCAATGGCCATTATAAGTGTACCTATAAGGGTAACAATTCCACTTTTTAGCCATTCTACTTTTAATAATTTTTTAGCCATGAACAAACACCTCCAAAATAAGATTACCTATAACATCATAAAGCATAATCTGAGGTAATTCAACACCTATTTTAAAATTAATTCCCTACTGTCTTCTTCTGTAAGTCTAGCTAATTTATCTATTTTTAAATTAATATATTTTTTATCCAAAAATTCTAATTCTTTTTTGTTAAAACCATCTATTAAATAATTTGCAAATCTCCATACTTTTCTTTTTATCTTAATATTAGATTCCACTAATAAGCATAGTGATTCAAGAATTGCTGTTAATATTGATTGGTCTCCATCTCCATAATATATTATTTGGTAATAGGAAGAATATAATAATTCATCAAAATCACTATATTTCATAGTGAGTCTAAGGATGTCATCTTCATCATGATAATATGTAGTATGCATCTGAGACATAGAAATACTAGATAATATCACTGAAAGTCTTTTAATACAAAGAATTGCAGTATTTGGATCATTTATTCCAGGAGAGAGTGCTTTTAGTGCTATATCCACTATTTTTTGAATACCAAATTCTACATCTTGAAACATAGATCTATAACTACCTATAGTTACTTGTTCAACTATCCTAGAAGTATCTTCCAAGGGTTTATTAGCATAAATTGTAAGTACATGATTTCCACTTACAACAAATTCACCTATTTTTTTCTCCATTTCTATAGATATATCTAATTCCTTAGATATTCTTATAAGTGCACTAGTATCAACAAGTTGAATATAACCTGTATCTGATGCCACAACTTGAATAGATAAGGCAGGATTTTCTGTCATATAGACTGGTTCATATCTTATCCTATCGTCATTTATAACCCTATTATCTAATTCTTTTATCAAATTAATTGATTCATTAGAAACATCATTTACTAGTTTACTAACCTGCATAAAAGTAGCAACATGATGAATGAAAAATATAAAAAATCCTACAGCAAAAATAGATATTATTACACCAATTAAAGCTGATAGAACAAAGCTGTTTTCAATATTTTCCTTTAAAAATAATAGAGATATTATAAGGTAGATAAAGGTTCCCATAAAAACACCTAAAACTCTTAATGTTATTTTTTTATTCAAAAAATCTTGTAATGTTCTAGGGGAATATTGTGAAGAATATGTACTTAAGACTACCATCATTGTAGAAAAAGATATGGTCATCATAGTTATAATTGCAGCTGCAAGTGAAGAAAGTATGGTTTGTGCTAAGTCAAAGTCAGTAAGAAGGACTTTTGGTATATAAATTTGTACTTCTTCTGAAAGAAAAGTATCTATTGAAATTATAAGCATTGATAATATAAAAGCTATTAATCCATATAATACAGGAATAAACCAAATCTTTGATCTGATTTTTAATATCCATCTATTAATCATATAATCACTCCGATATATTAAATTAGGTAAAAGAAAAGAGAGTAGGTCTATGGGGGAGTTCCTACTCTCTTTCTACCACTATTAAAGGGGCTTTGCATGGGGTTACTAATAGTATACCCTTGCCAAAAAAAAACAAACATAATAATTAAAAAAATAAAATAATTTTTTTAACTTTGAAATAAAGGAATTAAAGGTTATAATAAAATTAAATACAAGCATATAAACAAGAGAAAGAAGGTATATTTAAATGACTAAGATTGATTGGAAAGAAAGAAGAAACCTTACCATGCTAGCAGACTTTTATGAACTTACAATGGCAAATGGATATTTTGAACATGGGATTCATGAAAAACGCGCTTATTTTGATATGTTCTTTAGAAAGATTCCTGATAATGGAGGATTTGCTATAATGGCAGGAGTTGAACAATTGATAGAATATCTGAAAAATTTAGATTTTACAGAAGAAGATATAGAATTTCTAAAAGAAAAAGATATGTTTAGTGATAAATTTTTAGATTATTTAAGGGAATTTAAATTTGAATGTGATGTATGGGCTGTAAAGGAAGGTATGCCAATATTTCCAAGAGAGCCCATAGTAAAGGTACGTGGTCCTGTAATACAAGCTCAATTTATAGAGACAATGATATTACTTACCATAAATCATCAATCTCTTATTGCAACAAAGGCAAATAGAATAGTAAGAGCAGCAGAGGGGAGACCAGTCTTAGAATTTGGTTCAAGAAGAGCACAAGGATATGATGGAGCAATACTAGGAGCTCGTGCTTCATTTATTGGAGGATGTGCTGGTACTGCTTGTACAATAGCAGATAGAGATTACAATATACCTGCATCTGGTACTATGGCACATAGCTGGGTACAATTATTTGAAACTGAAGAAGAAGCATTTAGAATCTATGCAAGAACATATCCTGAAGATTGTGTTCTTTTAGTGGACACCTATGATGTACTTAAATCAGGTGTGCCTAATGCTATAAAGGTATTCAAAGAAGAAGTTATAGCTAAAGGATACAGACCAAAAGGAATTAGACTTGATAGTGGAGATATAGCCTATCTTTCAAAAGTTGTAAGAAAAATGTTAGATGATGCAGGACTTAATGATTGTAAAATAATTGCATCTAATTCTTTGGATGAATATATAATACGTGAATTACTACTTCAAGATGCAAAGGTAGATTTATTTGGAGTAGGAGAAAGACTTGTAACATCTAAATCAGAACCAGTATTTGGAGGAGTATATAAACTTGTAGCTGTAGAGGATGATGGAAAATTAATTCCAAAAATTAAGGTAAGTGCTAATGTAGAAAAAATTACAACTCCAGGGGCTAAAGATCTCTATAGATTATATGATAAAGAAAGTGGAAAAGCTATTGCTGATTTAGTTACCATGGAGGGTGAAAAGGTTCATGAAGATAGACCATATGAACTTTTTAATCCACTATATACTTGGAAAAGAAAAAAGGTAGAGAATTTTAGGGCTGAAAAAATACTTACCAAAATATTTGATAAAGGAAAATGTATATATGCAAGTCCAGATGTAAATAATATTAAAAGATTCTGCAAGGAACAAATTGATACCTTATGGGAAGAAGTTTTACGTTTTGAACATCCCCATAAATATTACGTAGACTTATCATATGATTTATGGATAGTAAAAGATAATTTACTAACAGAACATTCTGTAGAAAAATTAAGTGAGTAAAATATCAATTTAATGTTAAGGTATTCAATCCATGGGTATAAAAAGGAATAAGAATAAATAACACTAAAAATAATAGGAGGTTTTTGTATGTTTTTTAAATCAATGATTGAAGATGTATTAAACAAAAGAGAGCAGGAAAGAAAAAAAGCAGCAGCAAAAGGAGCTACAACAGGTCTTACAATAGGTGCAGCAATAGGTGCAGTAGTTGGATTATTATATGCTCCAAAATCAGGTAAAGAAACAAGAGAAGAGATAAAAGAAAAGGCAAATGAAACAAAAGTAGATTTAAAACTTAAGGCAATGGATGCAAAAGATAATTTAAGTCAAAAAGCAAATGAAACAAAAGAAGATTTAAAAACAAAGATAGAACAAACTAAACAAG
Source organism: Senegalia sp. (in: firmicutes) (assembly GCF_052088025.1). Taxonomy (NCBI): domain Bacteria; kingdom Bacillati; phylum Bacillota; class Clostridia; order Eubacteriales; family Clostridiaceae; genus Senegalia; species Senegalia sp. (in: firmicutes). Next base: position 18,038 of record NZ_JBQCYD010000037.1, read on the forward strand.
TAGTTAATACTACAAAAGAAGGATTAAAAAAGACAGCTGATGATACAAAAAAGAATTTAGAAGAAACTAAAGAAGCAGCACAAGATACAAAAGAAGCTGTAGATAAGACTCAAAATGATTTAAACAAAATGAATAACAATAAATAAAAGTTTTGAAAAACAAAGGAATAGGGGGTGTAAGTTATCGATACCGTTATAACTATATCAGATTTAATGATTATTTTACTATCACTTGTAGGAATAGGTGTTGGGATATTCCTTATATTGGTACTTAAAAATTTAGCAGGTGTATTAAAAAATGTAAAGTCACTTATAGATGATAATCAATCAAATGTAGATGATGCACTTAAAAATCTACCTAATATCATGAAAAATGTAAATGGGATTACAGATGATGTAAATTATGCAATGGATGATATATCTAAATCTTTACCAATTATAGTAAGAGATGTAGAAGGTGTTACTACTACAGCAAGAGTAACTGTAGAAAAGGCAGGTCAAACAGTCAATACACTAGAACAAGGTGTAAAAGATACAGTAGATTCCGTTAGAGGAACAGTTTACACTGTAAAAGATAGTAGTGCTAGTGTAACTACCTACATAAAGGTGATTGCACAAGTTTTAAAAGTAATTGCAGCTAGATTAAAATCATAGTAAACCTAAGCCAAGGGATTTATCCTTTGGCTTTTAGTATTTACTCTTGACAAATCAATGCTTTTTTTATATAATAAGTATCTGTTGACAGTTAAAATTGTCATTAAATTAAAATATACGGAGAGATGGTTGAGTTTGGCTTAAGGCGCTCGCCTGGAAAGCGGGTAGGCGGTAATCCCGTCTCGAGGGTTCGAATCCCTCTCTCTCCGCCAGTATAAATCTTTGCCGTGATAGATGGGGAGGTAGCGGTGCCCTGTAACCTGCAATCCGCTACAGCAGGGTTGAATTCCTAGTTGAGGCTTAACTGGTTAGGGTCTGCCCTAGGTAAGTGGTGTTGACGATTGGGTCCTACGCAACGAAAATTCATGAATTCCGTCAGGTCTGGAAGGAAGCAGCGGTAAGTGAACACTTTCGTGTGCCGTAGGGAAACCTGATCCGAGCTAACTGCCTAGGTAACGCCTGGTTAGTTACAGTCGAAGCTAGGTTCACGGCTTAAAATTTTAAAAAAGCAAAAAGCTATGGATTAATCCATAGCTTTTTGTTCTATAAAGTAATACTTAATTATGATATAATAAAAATACAAACTTTATAATTGTAGGTGAAAAGATGGCGTTTAAAGCACTTTATAGAAGATTCAGACCAAAGACATTTGATGATGTAGTAGGTCAAGAACATATAACAAGAGTACTTAAAAATCAAATATTAAATGATAATATAGCTCATGCATACTTGTTTTCAGGTACCCGTGGAACCGGGAAAACCTCAACAGCAAAGATATTTGCAAGAGCTGTAAATTGTATAGATAATAATACAGGAAATCCTTGCAATGATTGTGAAGTTTGTAGATCTATATTAGATGATAATATAATGGATGTAGTAGAGATGGATGCAGCATCAAACAATAGTGTAGATGATATACGAGATTTAAAAGAAAAAGTAAAATACCCACCTTCAAAAGGTAGATATAAAGTATATATAATAGATGAGGTTCATATGCTTTCTAAGGGAGCATTTAATGCACTACTTAAAACATTAGAAGAGCCTCCAAGTCATTTGATATTTATACTTGCAACAACAGAACCTCAAAAATTACCTGCAACTATACTTTCTCGCTGTCAGAGATATGATTTTAAAAGGATAACCGTAAAAGAGATAGTTACTACAATGAAAAATATTTGTGATGAGTTAAATATAGAAGTAGAAGAAAGAGGACTTCAGTTAATAGCAAGAAATTCTGATGGAGCAATGAGAGATGCTTTAAGTATATTAGATCAATGCATATCCTTTGCAGATGAAAAAGTAAGCTATGAATATATATTAGAATTACTAGGAACAGTAAATAGTGACATAATATTTGATATGGCAGATAGTATAATAGAAAAAGATTTAGAAAAATCTCTTAAAACAGTAGATGAGCTTATAATAATAGGAAAAGATATACATCAATTTATAAAAGATATGATAAATCATTTTAGAAATCTCATGGTATCCAAAGCATCAGATAAATTAAATGATATAATAGATGGTACTGAGGAAACTATAGAAAGATTTAAAATTCAATCTCAAAACATAGAATTAAGTAGAATAATAGCTATAATAAAGCTGTTATCTGAAGCAGAAGTAAATAGCAAATGGTCATCTGAACCTAGGATAATACTTGAAACTACAATTATGAAGATGTTATCACCTGAACTTGATACTTCAGTTGACTCTCTTTTAGCTAGAATAAGCAATTTAGAAAGTGCTGTAAAAAGAGGTAAAATTGTAGTAGAAGAAAAATTAGAAGATACAAACACCAAAAGTAACATAGCAAAAACAGTATCAAAACAAGTAACAAAAAAAGAAACAATCAAAAAAGAAGAAGATAAGAAAGAAGAAATAATAATCAATAAAGAAATCAATGAAAATATAGATATAAATGATGTAATGAAAATATGGCCTGATATGATGAAAAAAATAAAAACGGAAAAAATAAGTATTCAAGCACTATTATCAGAAGGAATACCCCATGATATAGAGGGTAATACTCTATATGTATTATTTAAAGATGGATTTGGATTTCATAAAGATGCAGTAAATAAAGATGATAATAAAAAATATATAGAAAACACATTAAATAATATTTTATCTTCTAATATGAATATAAAGTTTATGATGGAAGATGAAGTAGGAAAAAAAGAAGATGTAGTAGATAGCTTAACTAAAGAAGTTATAGATGTGTTTGGAGAAGATATTGTAGAATTTGAAGAATAACAATAATTTTAAGGAGTGATGTAAAGTGGCAAAAGGTGGATTTAAAGGAATGGGAAATATGGGTGGCATGATGAAACAAGTTCAACAAATGCAAAAGAAAATGGAAAAGATGCAAGCAGAACTAGATGAAAAAGAAGTAGAAGCAAGTGCAGGTGGCGGAGCTGTTACAGTAAAGGTAAACGGTAAAAAAGAACTATTAGAAGTTCATTTAGATGAAGCAGTAGTAGACCCAGATGATATAGAAATGTTACAAGACCTTATAATAGCAGCAACAAATGAAGCTATTAGAAAAGCAGAAGAAATGGTATCTAGTGAAATGGGTAAATTAACTGGTGGAATGAATCTACCAGGAATGTAATAGATAAGGGCCTTAGGGCCCTTTAAATTTGTAAAAGTAGAGGTGAAAATATGGATTATTTTGCTAAACCATTAGCTAAATTAATAGAAGAGTTTGCAAAACTACCAGGAATAGGCAAAAAAACAGCTCAAAGATTAGCTTTTCATGTTTTAAATATGAACAATGAAGATGCTGCAAGCCTTGCTACATCTATAGTGGATGCAAAAAAGAATATAAAATATTGTAGTAATTGCTATAACCTTACAGATATTGATCCTTGTAGAATATGTTCTAGTAAAAAACGAGATGATTCTATAATATGTGTAGTAGAAGATCCAAAAGATATAGTAGCAATGGAAAGAACTCGTGATTTCAATGGTTTATATCATGTATTACATGGCAGTATTTCGCCTATGGAAGGTATAGGACCTGATGAAATTAAGATAAAAGAACTTTTAGATAGATTAAAAGGTGACAAGGTAGAAGAATTAATACTTGCAACAAATCCCAATATAGAAGGTGAAGCAACTGCAATGTATATAGGAAGACTCTTAAAACCACTAGGAGTAAAAACAACCAGAATAGCTCATGGCATACCAGTAGGTGGAGATTTAGACTATGCCGATGAAGTAACCCTTGCAAAAGCACTTGAAGGCAGACGTGAATTTTAGGCGTCTCCTTCTTTTT
>NZ_JBQCYD010000038.1:0-21871 GCF_052088025.1 Senegalia sp. (in: firmicutes)
TGAAATGGAATGATGCAGTAAAAAACTATCCAAATAAATGGTTATTATTTGAAGCTATAGAATCAAGCTCAAAAGACGGAAAGAGGATTATTGAAGATCTTTCAGTTATTAATTCATTCGATGATAGCAGAAAAGCTTTAGAACAATATTCTGAAATGCATAAAAAAGATAAATCAAGAGAGATGTATGTCTACCATACTAAAAACAAAGAATTAGTTATTGAGGAAAGAAGTTGGATAGGGGTTAGGAAATATGGTTAGATTAGAATATAAATATGGCTTACCATTTTGTGAAATTACAATTGAATATGAAGGGAAATTAATGACTTTAGATAATATTCTTATAGATACAGGATCTGGTGGCACTATATTTAAAATGGATATGGTTGATAATATCGGAATAACAATAGAAAAAGAAGATACTATAGAGACTATTTCAGGTGTGGGAGGAGTAGAATTTGTCTATAAGAAAAATATTGATAAAATAATATTTGGAAATTCTGAAATAGATAATTTTAATATTGAAATTGGTGTCATGGATTATGGATTTGATATAAATGGTATTATAGGTATTGATTTCATGAAACATATAGGAGCAATAATAGATTTAGATAAAATGGTAGTATATATAAGGGATATGCATAATTAAAAAAATGAGCTCTTATATATTTTGAATTTGGATTCATAAGAATACAGAACTAATAGACAGTGTCTGTTAATTATTTTAAACTTTTCGTATTTAATATTATCCTAGATTTTGAGTGTTTCTAGTTTGCTTCTAAAAATATGTAAAGCTAATATAATGGAGATAAAACTATATAAAACATATACTAATATATAACTGGTATACAAATGATAGGAACTTATGAGCAACTTGCATTATAGAGTGGGAGTAGTAGATAAAAGTCTTGAAACCTTTGGAAACAGAGGGTTCAAGACTTTTTTATTTAGGAGAGTATTAATAAATATTGATGATAAAATTCTAAACGTGTCGAATTACAAACAATTAGCTTTAAATCTGTTGCATTTACACTGATAAAACTATACAATATCAGTATGAATGCAACAAAGGAGGTTTATATGAAATATAAAGATAAGATACTCAAATATCTAAAAAAAAACAATGGAATTATTACAGCACAGTATTGTAGAGAGGAAGGAATTCCTACAATCTACCTTACAAGACTCGTAGAAGGAAATATACTTACTAGGATTGATAGAGGTATGTATATTTCAAAAGGCGGAGATTATGATGAATATTATTTTTTTCAACATAAATTTAAAAGGACTGTATTTTCTTATGAAACAGCCTTATATCTACAAGAATTAACTGATAAAATCCCACAAGTAATGGAAGTTAGTATACCTTACAGTTATAAAATTAATGAGCTACCAAATAATGTTAAGCTTTATTACGTGAAAAATGAAATAACTGATATGGGAGCTATAGAAGTAAAAACTATATACCAAAACAAGGTTAGAGCCTACAATATAGAAAGAATAATATGTGATTTTATTCAAAATAAGAGTAATATAGATCCAGAGACTTATGCTAAGACAATAAGAGAATATGCCTCTTCTAAATACTCTGATATAAATAAACTATTTATATATGCACATAAAATGGGGATTACTGAAAAGGTAAGAGCTACAATGGAGGTTATTTATGAATAAAGATAAGATAACAGCAATGTGTCATAAAGTATCTTCTGAAACAGGATTAACTTTTAATTCTGTTATGACTTATTATTTTCTAGAAAATGTCTTAAGAAAACTATCAAATAGTAAATATAATGATAAATTTATTTTCAAAGGTGGATATATCCTATCAAATATAGTAGGTTTAGATTCAAGAAGCACTGTAGATATTGATTTCCTTATTAAAAACATGGCTTTTGATGAAGAACTCTTAATTGATATGTTTCAAGATGTTTTAGATAATAGTAAAGATGATTCTATTCAGTATGAGTTGAAAGATATACAAGAAATAAAAAAAGAAGATAAATATAATGGATATAGAGTTCGAATTTTATGTAAATTAGATAATATACGTCAAGTTGTTCCTTTAGATATAGCAACAGGAGATATATTAACATATCAACCAGTAGAATATGAATATAAAACAATATTTTTAGAAGATAACTTAAAAATCCAAGCATATAATCTAGAAACAATGTTAGCAGAGAAATTGGAAACAATCTATTCTAAAGGATTTTTAAATAGCAGAAGTAAAGATTTTTATGATGTTCATTTATTATATAGGATAAAAAGTGAGGAAATTAATTTTGAGAAATTAGTTGTAGCTTGCGAAAGAACCTTTAATTATAGAGAAACTATACTTGATTTAGTAAGTTTTAAAGAAATGATTAGCATAATATTAAATGATAAGGGTTTTAATGATATATGGAATGCATATTCAAATAAGAATACTTATGTAAAAGATACTTCTTTTGAGAATGTTATTGAAAGCATTGAGTTATTGATTGGAAAGATAATATAGATATTTATAAATCTAGCTTTTATAAATATTTAAAAAATATAAAGAAGATGAAAATATAACTTTTTGCTTCTAGTTTGCTTCTAATAATATGTAAAGCCAATATAATAGAGACAAAATTATATAAAAATAGGTTCTTATATATAACTGGTACACAAATAATAGGAACTTATAAGCCACTTGCATTATAGAGTGGGAGTAATTTTAAAAGTTACTCTCAGTTCCTCTGATTTTACCAAAGTAGTAAAGAAGATAGGAGATAAGGTTCCTAAAGATGCAGATAGTAAAACTGTATCTAAAATAGTTTTAAAAGTTTTTACTGAACATTTTAATTCATCTAAAAATAAAAAGAATCCAAATTAAAACATATTAAGTTTATTTAAAAAATATAAATAGGGTAAAAGTATATTGTACTTATATAAATAAAAATAAAAAGATTAGATGGAGGGAAAAAGATGAGATTAGAAAACAAGGTGTGTATTGTAACAGGAGCTAGTTCAGGAATTGGAAGAGAGGTTGCACTAGCATATGCAAAAGAGGGAGCGAAAGTTGTTGTTAGTGCTAGAAGATTAGAAAAATTAGAGGAACTTGTAAAACTTGATGAAGATTTATCAGGAGAAATACATGCAATTGCTGTAGATGTATCTAAGCAGGAAGATATAGAAAAAATGGTAGATCAAACTGTAGAGAAATATGGAAGAGTTGATATTTTAGTTAACAATGCTGGGATATTAGATTCCTATAAATCAGCAGTATCTATTACTGATGATATATGGGAAAAAATGTTTAAAGTAAATGTCGATTCTGTGATGAGAGCTTCAAGAAAAGTATTACCACTCATGCGCAAACAAAAATCAGGAGTTATTTTAAATACAGCTTCTGTTGGTGGTCTTAATGGAATGAGAGGCGGATTAGCTTATGTTGCTACAAAACATGCTGTTGTTGGTATGACAAAGCATATAGGATACTCATATGCAGAAGAAGGAATTAGATGTGTTGGAATTGCTCCAGGAAGTGTTAAGACGGAAATAGGAGAAAACATAAAGGAACCAGATATGGAAGTATTAGGTAAATTGATGAAAGGCTTTGAAAGTTTTTCAAGCACAACTTCACCACAAGAACTTGCCAAAGTATATGTATTCTTAGCATCTGAGGATGCCAACTTCATAAATGGAACTACAATAGTAGTAGATGGTGGTTGGACAGCTTTTTAGAAATAAAGGTATTTATTCTTCTATTTTAACACATACTATAAAAGAAAAATCTATAGTAGAGGTGAAAATATGGAAAATAAATATGTTATTATAACAGATAAAGAATTTTCAGAAGCTATGTCAAGAAGTAATGCAATAAATATAGTTAAGGATTATGATAAAAAAGGGATATCTAGTCATATAGTTTCAGAAAAAGAAGCAAATCGAATAGGAAGCCCTGAAAACTTTAATGACCCTAAGTGGGAATAAATTAATATATAAAGCTTATAAGATCTAAAGTAGGATTTTATGAGCTTTATTTTGTCATTTTTAAATATATTAAAAGCTTAAATTCATTTATTAATATTAAAATCTGGGTATATAAATATTAGTTGTTAGACAAATAAAAATATAGGAGATGATTCTTTATGAAAAACAATAATCTAACTGATCCAAGAAAAATGCATCATACTGGTAAATTTCCGGATCAAGAGCAAGATACACCTGCCTTACAAGAAAAAATGAAACCTAAACCTGATAGTGGTGAAGAAAGTTATAAGGGATATAATCGTTTAGAAGGACGTAATGCACTTATTACTGGAGGGGACTCTGGTATAGGGCGAGCAGTTGCTATAGCTTTTGCACGAGAAGGAGCTAATGTTGCAATTCAATTTTTCCCAGGTGAAGAAGAGGATGCAAATGTTGTTAAAGAATATATAGAAAAAGCTGGAGGCAAGGCTCTACTTTTACCATATGATTTAAGAGAAGATAAAGCAGCAACTGAAATTGTAGAAAAGACAATTGATGAGTTTGGTAAATTAGATGCATTGGTATTAAATGCTGCACAACAGATAGCCCATACTAGCTTAAGTGAATTATCCATCAAACAAGTAGAGGATACTTTTAAGGTTAATATTATTAGTATGTTTGAGACTGTAAAAGCAGCTGAAGCTCATTTGAAACCAGGTAGTACTATTGTTGCAACTTCTTCAGTTCAATCATTTAATCCAAGTTCACCTTTACTTGATTATGCTGCTACAAAAGGAGCTATAAGTAACTTTATAGTTAATTTATCAAGTTACTTTGCTGATAAGGGAGTTCGTGTAAATGCTGTTGCTCCAGGACCTATCTGGACTCCTCTACAATTAGATAATGGTCAACCTGATGGTGCAATACCAGAGTTTGGACAGAGTTCACCACTTAAGCGAGCTGGTCAACCTGTAGAACTAGCTCCAATATATGTTCTTTTAACATCCAAGGAAAGTAGCTATGTAACTGGACAAATATATGGAGTTACTGGTGGTCAACCTATAAATTTATAAAAAATTAAAAGAATAAAATATAAGACTTGAAATCTTTTTAAATAGAGATTTCAAGTCTTTTTTTATTTGTAATAAGATTATAATTATATAAAAAACAGTAAAAAATAATCAGAATATTATATGATATAATATTTAGAAGAGGTGGTAATAATTTTAAAATTAAAAAACATAAGAAAATCCTATAGAACTAAGGATTATGTACAAAATGCCTTAGATGAAGTATCAATTGAATTTAGAAAAAATGAATTCACTTCTATCTTAGGTACATCGGGTTCTGGTAAGACAACACTACTTAATATTATAGGTGGTCTTGACCAGTATGATTCTGGAGACTTATTAATTGATGGAGTTTCAACTAAAAAATATAAATCATCAGATTGGGATACCTATAGAAATAATCGTGTTGGCTTTGTTTTTCAGAGCTTTAATCTCATAAGTCATCAAAGTGTTTTAGCAAATGTTGAATTGGCACTTACCTTAAGTGGAATTTCATCAAAGGAAAGAAAAAATAGGGCAATAGATGCCTTATCCGATGTAGGTCTTTCTGAACATATTAATAAACTACCCAATCAATTATCTGGGGGACAAATGCAGAGAGTTGCTATTGCTCGTGCACTTATTAATGATCCTGAAATATTACTAGCTGATGAACCAACAGGCTCTCTTGATACTAATACTTCTGTACAAGTTATGGATCTGCTTAAAAGCATTGCAAAAAACAAGCTTGTAATTATGGTTACTCACAATCCAGAACTAGCTCATGAATATTCAAATAGAATCATTGAGCTAAAAGATGGTCAAATCATAGGAGATACTAATCCTTATAAAAGTGATGTAGAAGAAAGACTTCTTCCAAAAAAACCAACAAGGAAAAGCAAGATGTCTTTTTTAACTGCAATCTCTCTTTCAATTAGCAATTTGATGACAAAAAAAGGTAGAACCTTTATTACTGCACTTGCAGGTTCAATTGGAATTATTGGAATAGCTGCAATTCTTGCATTAGCTAGTGGAATAAATCTTTATATAGCAGATATTGAAGAGGATACAATGAGTGCTTATCCCCTTACGGTTGATTCTTCTGGTATTGATATTACAAGTTTTCTTGGAGGAGAAGCAAATGATAACATACCAAAAGCTAAAAAAATGAATTCTAAAAATGGACAGGTAAATGTTGTCAATACAGTTACAGCTCTTTTTTCCCAGCAAAATAAAAACGATTTAAAGAGTTTTAAAGAATATATTGATAAAAATGAAAGAGATGTTAAACCTTTTGTAAAAAACATTCAATATAAATATGGCATTACTCCACAAATATATTTAGAAAATGAAAAAGCAGGACTCAAACAAGTAAATCCAGATACTATATTTTCCGGGAGCGGTTTCGACTTTGGAGGCGGCTATGATATTATATCCGGAGCTGGTAATTTTGGCATGAAAAACTTTGATGAGCTACCTGGAGATGTTGAACTTTTTAAAGAACAATATGACTTAAAAGAAGGAAGATGGCCAAAGGAAAAATCTGAGTTAATAGTTGTTTTGATGGAGAGTGGTTCTATAACAGATACAACCATGTATACTTTAGGCCTTAAAGATCGTAGTGATTTGAAAAAGACCTTCGAAGATTTTTCAAATGATGAAAGTGTAAAGGTTGATAAGAAAAAAGATGATATTAAATATAATGATATATTAAAAACTAAATTTAAACTTGTTAATTCAGCGGAAAAATATATTTATGATGAAACATATGACATATGGGTGGATAAGTCCGAAGATGCTAAATTTATGGATAAATTAATTGAAGAAGGTATGGACTTAAATGTTGTTGGAATTATTAAAGCTAAGGATGATGTAAAGACTCCTATGCTATCATCAGGCATATATTATCCAAATGAACTTAGCCCATATCTAATTAAAGAAGCTTCTTCATATGACATAGTAAAGGATCAATTAGCAAATGAAGATATAAATATATTTACAAATAAATCATTTGAAGATGAATCAGAATTTAATCCAGAAGAGATATTTCAATTAGAAGACTTTATTACAATAGATCAATCTATGATAAGGAGTTCTTTTAGTTTTGATGCATCTGCCTTAAATATGGATATTTTAGATTTAGATTTAAATTTAGACCAAATTGATTTTCCTGATTTAGATTTAGAAACCTTAGTAGAAAATATTGGAAACCAAATCAATGCTCCAACAGAAGATATTCAAGAAATACTTGTAAATATATTAGAAGATTTTGTGATAATTCAAGGTGAACAAGGTATTACAGAGCTTGATGAGTGGGTTGGTAACTTTGATGAATATATTAGAAGTGAGGAAGTTCAAAATAGGATTACTTCAGATTTTGAAGAAATAAATGAAAACAATCAAATCTCGGAGAATCTAACTGAGATTGTACAAAATTACTTTAATTCATATATTAATGTTGCTTTTAATCAAGTTATAGAAAGTATTCAAAATGATATTACAAGCCAAATTGAATCAAGAATGCCACAAATTGCATCCAACATACAAGATGGAATTAGGATTGATACAAGTAAACTTGCTCAAGCATTTCAATTTAATTTAGAAGAAGATGAATTATTTGATTTGATTAGTAGTTTAGGAGAAAGAGGTCAAACAAGTCAAAAATCTAATTTAAAAGAACTGGGATATAGGGATATTGATGAGCCAACTCAAATTGACCTTTATCCAAAGGATTTTACTACAAAGGACAGTGTAGTTGAATTTATTGATAATTATAACACACAAATGCAAAATACAAATCAAGGAGAAAAAGTTGTAAAATATACAGATTTAATAGCTGCAATTTTATCATCAGTAACTACAATAATTGATACTATTACCTATGCACTTATTGCCTTTGTTGCAATATCTCTAGTTGTATCTTCAATAATGATAGGTGTTATAACCTACGTTTCAGTACTGGAGAGAATAAAAGAAATAGGAATATTAAGAGCAATAGGAGCAAGTAAAAAGGATATTAGAAGGGTTTTTAATGCTGAGACCTTAATAATTGGCTTTATTGCAGGAGTTTTTGGAATTCTTGTAACTTATGTACTCAGCTATTTTGCTAATATTATTGTATATGATAGGTTTGGTATTCCAAATATTGCAAGCTTAGACTTTAAAGCAGCAGGAATACTCATACTTATAAGTATGATTCTAGCCTTTATTTCAGGTTTAATACCATCATCAACAGCAGCAAAAAAAGATCCTGTGGAGGCTCTAAGAAGTGAATAGATAATATGGTTTTTAAAATAGATTTAATAAATAAAAGCTAAGTGAATTAGAAGATTGAGTAATAGATCATAGATAATCTATTACTCAATCTTTATTGATATATATATATATTATAGAAGTATCTATCTCACAATAAATATGGAAAATAATAGTTATAGATGTTATAATTTAGACAATAATATATATGAAATGGAAGTGATACTTATGGAGTATGGATTATATGAAAAGGTATTAAATAATAAATTTCTAGAAAAGCTAGATGATAAAAAATATAAAAAAATAAGAAGTATAGATAATAGCGAAGTTGCTAGAGTGCTATCAACTGAATATCAAAAGATAATTCGTGAAACTCTTTTACAAGCTAATAATATTGATAAAGCGAAATTTATAGATAAACTAAATGAAGTTATTGAAATTGATGGATTTGAATATGATGATGAAAAATTTAAAGAACTACTTTCTATACATGATGATAAGGATGATTTTGATATATTAAATCAATATAGACCAAGAACATCCATATCTACAAGTACACTTTTCACAGGAAGCACAGGACTAACTTTAGAAAGTGAATTAAGAAGAGAGATAAGAACTTCAGATGAAATTGACTTATTAATCTCTTTTATTAAATACAGTGGTTTGAGGCTTATTTATGAGGATTTAGTTGAATTTACAAGGAAAAATAAACTTAGAGTAATTACTACTTCATATATGGGAGCCTCAGATTATAAAGCTATATTAAAATTAGCAGAACTACCAAACACAGAAGTTAAGATTTCTTATGATACTGAGAGGACCAGATTACATGCAAAAGCATATCATTTTAAAAGACATACTGGATTTTCTACAGCTTATATAGGTTCATCAAACTTATCTAATCCAGCTTTATCAAATGGTTTAGAGTGGAATATTAAAGTATCAGAATATACTTCTAAAGATGTACTCTATAGTTTTACTAAGTCATTTGAAACTTATTGGAATGATGAAGAATTTAAAACTTTTAAATCTAATGATGAAAAGAATAAAAAGGATTTAAAGAAATCACTAAGTATTAAAGAAAGAAATAACAAACCATATATATTTTTTGATTTAAATCCATATTCACATCAAAGAGAAATATTAGAAGAGTTAAGATTAGAACGAAAAGAATATGGTTCTTATAGAAACCTAGTAGTAGCTGCAACAGGGGCTCGTGTCATAATAGTGATGGGTGCAATATTCAAGGGTTTCAGGAACTTTAAATAAATATAATTCATACGTTGGTTAGAGTAATTAGGACATAATTGTTGTAAGCAGTGCATGATAAGTAAGACTTTTATTCTTTAATAATTTATAATTGAACATCTTGGATCTATATCTTTGTACATGGAGTGATTTACAATTTGGTAATTCCTAATACGGCTTATAAGAACTTATAGAATTCATAATTAAAAAGAAGTAACACATATAAAAAAATCATGGGTTTTATAAATTGTATATAAAATATAGGAGCTCAAATATGTTAATTTAATTGCAAAAAGTTTATTAATGTGCTAGTATTTAAATAGAAAATTAAATATTAATTTTTAGGTTTATATATCTATTTATTATAATAATAGGGAAATTGGTGAAATTCCAATACAGCCCCCGCTACTGTAATGAGGACGAAATCAAAATAACCACTGGTAAACTGGGAAGGTTTTGAAAGTAGGATGAATCAGAGTCAGGAGACCTGCCTAGAAATGTAAGTATCCTTCGGTGGGAAGGTGTAGCTTTGTGTATAGTTGTATATCTAGGAATAATTATGCGAATCTATGTCCCTGCTGAAAAGTAGGGATTTTTTTGATTGAATTTATTAAGGAGGAGATTTTTTGTATAAAAATAAAAAAATTGTACCCATAATATGCTTGATTGTTTTGATTATTACAGGATGTAGCAATGATAAGGATAGTAGTTTAGGAGGTTTAACTAATGTAAATAGTGCTGAAAAGGTTTCGGACACTGATAAGCCTATAGTCGTTGAAGGTGATGGATTTCCTTTGAAAATCAGTGATTATATGAATGTTGAAACTATAATAGAAGAACCCTTTGAAAACGCAGCAGTTTTATCAGGTACACCATTAAATATTTGGTATGACCTAGGAGGCAAATCAATTTGTAGTTCTAATATATCAGAGAATGTTAGATTGATTCCAGAATATGAAGAAGAGATAAAAAGTCTACCTCAAATAGGACCAGTATATTCTATCAATATGGAAGCTGTTATAGAGCAAAAACCAGACTTTATAATAGCACAAGTAGGAACACAATCCGGACAGGCTAAGAAACTTAGGGATATGGGATTCAAGGTAATTACTACTCATATAAGGGGTTATGAGGATGTACTTTATACATATGAGGCCTTTGGGAAAATCCTTGACCAGGAAAAGCTAGCCATGGACAGAATAAAAGATATTGAAAAACAAAAAAAAGATATAGAATCAAAAGCACCTAAAAATGGAGATACTGTAATTATTTTATATATAACAGGAAATTCATTGGCGGCCAAATTAAATAATAGTATTGCTGGTGATGTGGCAAAAATATTAGGATTAAAAAATATAGCATCAGACTTACCACCGGATACAATAGGATCAGAAAATACGCCATTAGATATTGAATATATAGTAGAAAAAAATCCGGATTATGTGTTAGTAACTAGTATGGTGGGAAGCAATGAAAAAGCCAAAGAAATGATGGACGAAGAGTTTGCTACTAATCCAATTTGGGAAGGTGTAGACGCTGTATCAGAAGATAAAGTCATATATTTACCCCAGCAATATTTCTTATTTAATGCAGGACCATACTATGGAGATGCCATAGAATATATGGCTAGAAGTATATACCCAGAGATATATGGTAATGTGGAGGAATTAGATGAATAGCAAAGTTGGCCTAAGGGATTCAAATAAATTTAAATGGAGCTTTATTTTTATATTAATAGCAATGTTATTTGTGGCATTTTTTATAGGAAATGCAAGGGGAACCCTGGAAGTAGGTATTAATAGAATTATTGAGGTTATCAAAACAAATGATGGAAGCCCAGAAAGGTTGGTAATTTGGAATATAAGATTACCTAGAATGGTATTGGCAGCCCTGGTAGGGGCAAATCTAGCCATGTCAGGTGCCATACTTCAAGGTGTAATGAACAACCCTCTAGCAGACCCCGGAATAATTGGAATAAGTAGTGGAGCTGGACTTTTTGGAATAATAATTTTAGTTATATTTCCAGAATATCAACATCTAGTTCCTATGGCAGCTTTTTTAGGTGCCATGTTAGCAGCTGTTATTATTTATTCCTTGGCATGGAAGGGTGGGATTCAGCCTACAAGGATAATTTTGGCTGGTGTAGCTGTATCAGCACTATTAGGAGCAGGAATATCCGCTATACTTGTATTTTACAGTGATAGAGTTCATGGAGCATTAACATTTATGAATGGGAGTTTGTCGTCGAGAAGTTGGCCAGAGGTACATACAATATTGCCCTATACAATTATAGGAATTATTGTGGCCAATATATTTGCTGAAAAAATGAATATTCTTATTCTTGGAGATGATATAGCTAGGGGAGTTGGACTAAATGTTGAATATACTAGACTAGGATTTACAGCTTTAGCATGCTTATTAGCAGCCAGTGCAGTAAGTGTTGTAGGACTTTTAGGATTTGTAGGATTAATAGTTCCACATAGTATCAGGCTTATAATAGGAAATGATTATAGATATATGATGCCGACATCTGCATTATTAGGAGCTATTTTAGTTATGCTTAGTGATACATTTGCCAGGACTATTATGAGTCCGGTAGAAATACCTGTAGGAATTGTTATGGCAATCCTAGGAGTACCTTTTTTCTTGTATCTATTAAGGAGGTAAAATATGTCTAAGATTATATTGAAAACAGAAAATTTAAAAGTACAGTATAAAGATAAAGTAATAATAAAAAATATTAATTTAGAAATAGAAGAAGGCAAGATATACTCCGTAATAGGACCCAATGGATGTGGTAAAACAACACTTTTAAAATCTCTCACAAGGGCCATTAAGCCAAAGTCGGGGAAGGTTTATTTAGAAGGCGAAGATTTATATAGTATGAGCACTAAATCAATAGCGAGAAAAGTAGGAGTTCTTAGTCAAGGAAGTAATACTCTAAGCGATATATCAGTAAGAGAACTTATTGCATATGGAAGGTATTCTCATAAAAATTGGTGGGAAGGAACTACAAAAGAGGACAAGGAAATAGTAGATTGGGCCATAGAAAGAACTAGTTTAAAAAAATTAGAACATAGAAAGATAAATACAATGTCAGGTGGAGAAAGGCAAAGGGCTTGGATTGCTATGTCTATAGCACAAAAGCCGAGACTTTTATTATTAGATGAACCTACTACTTACTTAGATATATCTCACCAGTTAGAGATAATGGAATTGGTACTTAGTTTAAATAAAGAAGAAGGCTTAACTATATTGATGGTACTTCATGATATTAATCATGCAGCTAGATATTCAGATGAGCTTCTTGTAATCAATAACAATACCCTATACCAACAAGGAGATCCATGGGATATTTTAAAAGGAGATGTACTTAAGGATGTATTTAGAGTAGAAGCTGATATAAGTATGGATCAAGATACCAAGAAGCCCATATTTTATGCTAAAAAAGTTATTTAGGAGGTAATTATGAAAATAGTCTTTGTTACTGTATCTGTTCCAGCAATAAGAGAATTAGTAGAGGTAGGTAAATATATAAATAAAAGATATGAGAATATATTAAACTTAAAACTATATTATGCATATACAAATATGGATAGAGATAAAAGGCAATCTATGGTAAAGGACATTGAAAATTCAGACTTAGTTTTTGTTGACTTAATGGGCAGTGATCCAGATGTGATTTCTACAACATATATAGGATTAGACAACTGTAAAGGTAATGTTGTTCCCTATGGTAATTCAGGAAGGGATTATATGAAATTAGGGAAGTTTACTATGGCAGAAATGGGAAGGGACAAGAATAAAAAAGGTCAAGAAAAGAAAATGGATATGGGAAAAATGAAGAAAATGATGAATATGTCTGAAATGGTAGGAAAGGTTATGCCTGGTAAGATGAGAGATATGAGAAACTATTCCCTTATTATGAAATACTTTAAGGTAGGGGATTATAATAATATACTTAATATGATTTATTTAATATTGAGAGATTATGGCGGCTATGACCAATTGCCTATTCCTGAAGATCCAGTTGAATTAGAAGATATATGCTTATGTGATCCAAGTACAATGAAGTATTTTAAGAATTATAAGGAATTTGAAAAATTAGAAAAGCTGGATAAAGAGAAGAGTACAGTGGCCTTATTGTTCTATGGTCATAGATATCCCATGGATACAACTGTGGCAGTTAACCAAATAAGATTAAGGTTAAAAAAATTTGCCAATGTTATTCCAATAGCCGTTTCGGAAAGCTTTGGTGATGATGAAAATAATATGAGAAAATTATTAATTGATACTGTACCTGTAAAGATTGATTGTATTATTAATTTTATGTCCTTTAGATTATTTGCTGGGCCCATGGGTGGAGATACAGAGCAGGCTGTTGAACTCCTGAAAGATATAGATGCACCTTATATGAAACCTTTTTTTATGTCTAGAAGAACTGAAGAACAATGGAGACAATCAGTTCAAGGAGCTACAACTTCAGAAGTTATGATTTCTGTAATGTTACCAGAACTAGATGGTGCTATAGAGACTATTCCCATAGGAGCAATGGCTGACTTAGGATATAGTGAAGACTTTAAAATACAAGTCAATGAAATTGACCTAATAAAGGATAGATTAGAAGCCTTAGTCAATAAAGTTAAAAACTATACAGAGCTAGGTAGAAAAAGAAATAAAGATAAGAAGGTAGCTATAATATGCTATAACTATCCTCCAGGAGAAGCTAATATATTTGGAGGGGCATTTTTGGACACATTTGAATCTGTGGCTAATATATTAAAAAAATTAAAAGAAGAAGGCTATAATACAAGTGGTATGGATGCTAAAAAATTAAAGACTATATTTACAGCAGGCAAGCTAGTTAACTCAGGAAAGTATGGGAATTACTGGGATGAACTTATAAAATATGATGATACTAAATATAAAAGAGAATTAATGGAGTCCAAGGATTTTAAATCCATGTTAGATGACTGGGGTAAAAGCCCTGGTGAGATTATGACAAAAGATGGGAAGTTTTTAATACCTGGTATAGTAGATGGAAATATATTTATAGGATTACAGCCAGCAAGGGGAGCAAATGAAGATGATAAATCCTATCACGATAAATCTATACTTCCTCATCATCAATATTTAGGATTTTACAAATATTTAAGGGAAGAATTTAAGGCAGATGCTTTAATGCATATAGGAACTCATGGAACTTTAGAGTTTCAAAAAGGAAAAGAATGTGGAATGAGTAATGAATGTTATCCAGACATATTAATAGGGAACAAGCCACATATATACATATATTATTCAGGGAACCCATCAGAGGCAACCATAGCTAAAAGAAGATCCCATGCTAATATAGTCAGCTACCAACCACCAGTATTTATACCTGGAGAATTATATGGGGATTATTCAAAGCTAATGACCTTAGTAGATAACTATAGACAATCACTAACTATTTCTCCCCAGGGTGCCAAAGAAATATTAGAAGATATATTTAAAATGGTAAGGGAGCTAAATCTAGAAGAAAACCTTGATTATATAGAAGGAGAACTTTACAGAATGAAGACTAGCCTTATTCCAGAAGGATTGCATATATTAGGTGAAGGATATAGTAAAGATGATAGCCATATATATGCTCAAGGTATATTAAGACATAGTTTGTCTGGAACGGAATCCATAAGAAAACTAATGGCTAGATATAAAAGATATGATATGGACAATCTATTGGAATCTGGACAATATGAAACTATTAATGAAATAGATAAACTTTCAGATAAAGTGTTCCTTGATTATTTAAGTGACAATAGTTTAAAAGATTGGGATATAGACCCTGATTTAAAGGGTGAAGTTATTAAAGCTTTAAAAGCAGGAATAGATGCAGCTGAAAGTTCTAGGGAGAACAAAGAGCTAGATGGAATCATTAGAATCTTAGATGGAAGATATAATCCAGCTAAGATGGCAGGAGATATATATAGGAATCCTGAGATACTTCCCACTGGATATAATTTATATCAATTTGATCCTAGATTAGTTCCAACAGGATCTGCATATAGAAGAGGACAAACAATTGCCAATAATACTTTAGAGTCCTTTATGAATGAAGAGGGAAATTATCCAAAATCTACGGCAGTTATACTTTGGGGAATAGAAACATCTAGAACTCAGGGAGAAACATTTTCCCAAATTCTCTCTTATTTGGGAATTGGAGTAAAGAGTACAGGAGCCAATTGGGCTCCAAGATATGAAATAATACCTATTAAGGAATTAGGTAGACCAAGAATAGATGTAACTATTAATATTTGTGGATTTGTCAGGGATATGTTTCCTAACTTAATAGAAAACTTATCAGATGTTTTAATGGAGATATACGATTTGGATGAATCAGATGAAGAAAATTATTTTAAAGCAAATTCAAAAAAACTATATAAATATTTATTGGAAGAAGGATATTCTCAAGAGGAAGCTAAAGAATTATCTGTTTCAAGGATATTTGGACCAGAAGCTGGTAACTATGGAACAGGATTAACAGATATTATAGAAAGTAAAAATTGGGAAGAGGAAGAGGAATTAGGAACTGTATTTTTAGAGAATTTAAAATATGTTTATAATAGAAAATCCCATGGTGAAGATGTTAAAGAACTTTATGAAAAGAATTTAAAAGAAGTGGAAATAGTATCTCAAATAAGGAGTAGCAATGAATATGAGATAACAGATTTAGACCATTATTATGAATTTTTTGGTGGGTTATCTAAATCTGTAGAGATTCTAAGGGGCAAAAAAGCAAAGATGTATATTACAGATGTAACTGGAGATAGGATAATAAGTGAATCTGTAGAAAAATCCATAAGTAGAGGTATTAGAACTAGGGTCTTAAATCCTAAATGGATAGATGGACTTTTGAAGCATGATAAACATGGGGTTCAAGAGATGGCAGATAGATTTGAAAATGTTATGGGTTTAGCTGCTACTACAGATGGGGTGGAACAGTGGATATACAACGATTTACACGGTAAATATGTTGAAGATGAAGAACTTAGACAAAGACTTATAGAAAATAATAAATACGCATATATGGATATTTTAGAAAGAATGATGGAGTATTCTGTTAGAGGATATTGGGATGCTACGGATGAACAAATAGATAAGATAAAGGAAATATTTTTGGAATTAGAAAATGCAGTGGAAAAAGACTTTTAGGTGGTGTAATTATGAAAAATGAAAGAATACTATATCCCTTCTCTGCCCTAGTAGGGCAGGAAGATATGAAAAAGGCCTTAATATTAAATTTAATAAATCCCAGTTTAGGCGGAGTATTAATCAGAGGAGAAAAAGGAACAGCTAAGTCTACAGCTGTTAGGGGGCTGATAGATATACTGCCAAGTAAAAGACAGGTTAAGGGTTGCAGATTTTCATGTGTCAAAGGAAATGAAGACAACTGGTGTATTGAATGTAAGGAAAAAAAGGATATTGAATATGTAGACTCTAGTATGAAGGTAATCAATCTTCCAGTAAGTGCTACAGAAGATAGGGTTGTAGGTACATTGGATATTGAAAAGGTAATAAAAAGGGGCGAAAAGGCTTTTGAGCAAGGTATATTAGCTGAAGCAAATGGTAATATTCTTTATATTGACGAGGTAAATCTATTGGACGACCATCTAGTAGATGTTCTTTTAGATGCAGCAGCCATGGGAGTTAATATAATTGAAAGAGAAGGGGTTTCCTATTCTCATCCTTCAAGATTTGTCCTAGTAGGCACCATGAATCCTGAAGAGGGGAATTTAAGGCCACAGTTAATTGATAGATTCGGTTTAGTTGTAGATGTTCGAGGTGAAAGTCAAAAGGATTTAAGGATGGAGGTAATGAAGCGAAGATTAGAATTTGAAAAAGATCCGACAGAATTCAAAGAAAAATATAGTGATGAAGATAAGGTATTAATAAAAAAAATAGATAGGGCTAAAAAACTTTTAAATGATATAAAGTTTACAGATTATGATTTATCCCTAATTACTAAGATAAGTACAGTCATTGGAATAGATGGACATAGGGGAGATATTACCTTAATAAAAACTGCCATAACCAATGCTGCTTTTATGGGGAGAGAGAGTATCTTAAAAGAAGATATATATGAAGCAGCTAAATTAGCACTGCCTCATAGAGTAAGAAGAAATCCCTTTGAAGAAGGAGTAATTGATTTTGAGTATATTAAAAAAATAATAGATGATTTTCCTATGGAATTAAAGGTTGAGGCAAATGGTGTATAAATATCCTTTTACAGCAATAGTAGGACAAACTAAGGTAAAGGAGGCTTTAATACTAAACGCCATAAATCCTAAGATAAAAGGAGTCTTAATATCAGGTGAAAAGGGCACAGGAAAATCCTTAATGGTTAGATCCTTAGCTAATTTACTAGAAGATAAAAGGGTAATAGAATTACCTTTAAACATAACAGAGGATCAGCTGGTAGGAAGCGTAGATATTGGAAATGCCATAAAAACAGGAAACAAGGTATTAGAGTATGGTCTTTTAAAGAAAGCACATAATAACTTTCTTTATATAGATGAAGTAAACTTACTTAGTGAGCATATCATCAATATAATATTGGAAACATCTTCCCAAGAGCACAACTTTATAGAAAGAGAAGGTATCTCCTATGACCACAGTAGTAATTTTATGTTAATAGGTAGTATGAATCCAGAAGAAGGTTTTTTAAGAAGTCAATTTTTAGACAGATTTGGTTTATATGTGGAGACAGTAGGTGAAAAGGATTTATTATTAAGAAAAGAGATAATGAAAAGGGTTTTAGAATATGAAAAAGATCCAAAGAAATTTCAAAAATTATGGGAAGAGAAAGAAAAGGCATTAAGACTTAAAATACAGAATTCCATTAAAAGGCTAAAAAACATAAAAGTTGAAAGAGCCCATTTAGAAATAATAGTTACACTAGTAATGGCTTCTAACTGTCAAGGACATAGGGCGGAACTAGCACTTTTAGAAACTGCAAAGGCCATGGCGGCTTTAAGAAATGAAGAATTAAACTATGAAATAATTAAAGATTCAGCCTATTATGTATTACCTCATTGCATGAGAGAAGATTTGGAAATAGAATTAGAGGAAGTAGAAGATGCTGAAGAATTAGACCATGAGAATGAGGAAGAAAAAAATCAAGACTTATTAGATGAATTAGATGATATAGACTTGAATGATGAATTATCTGATGAGGATAGTGGAATCACGGAAGAGGAATTATTAGAGGACATAGAAGAGTTAAAAGAAGACTTTAAATTAGATATAGATTTTAAGGAAAAGATGGAGAATGAAGGAACAGGGAAAAGAGCTAAAGTAAAAACTAACAGTAGAAAAGGTAGATATGTTAAATATAAGATTCCTAAGGGAAAGGCTAAAGATATAGCTTTTAATGCTACATTTCGTATAGCCGCCATAAATCAATGGGGCAGAGAAAAACAAGAGGGCCTAGCAATTAGTATAAAAACAGAAGATTTGAGGGAAAAAGTAAGGGAAAATCAAACAGGAGCTAATCTGTTATTCCTAGTAGATGCCAGTGGATCCATGGGAGCTAGAAAAAGAATGGGAGCTGTAAAAGGAGCAGTATTATCACTTTTAACAGATGCCTATCAAAAGAGAGATAACATAGGAATAATAGTTTTTAGGAATAAAAAAGCAGATATATTACTTAATACAACTAGAAGCGTAGATTTAGCAGAAAAATGCCTAAGAGACATATCTACAGGGGGAGAAACACCCTTAGCCGCAGGCTTAGAAAAGGCCTATAGACTCATGACCATGGAAAAGATTAAAGATCCAGAAATACTACAATATTTAATTCTAGTATCTGATTGTAAAGGAAATGTTCCTTTATATACGAATGATTCAATGGAAGATGCTTATTATATTGGAGAGAAAATAAAGAATGCTGGAATAAATTCTTTGATTCTAGATACAAAATCAGGATTTATGCAATTTGATTTCGGAGAAAGATTAGCAGATAGGATGAATAGTGAGTATGTAAAATTAACTAAGGTTACAAAAGGTGAAATTGAATCCAATATAAAGGATTTAATTAATAAAAAATATTAAATAAAGAGGAGAATGAAAGATGAAGAAAAGAATTAGTTTATTATTAATAGTAGCATTGTTGTCAACAATGTTAGTAGCATGTGGAGGAGATAAAGAAGATATAAATGGACAAGAAGATGTAGGGATAATAGAAGATATGGAGAAAGGCAATGAAGAAGATGCACCAGATAATGATCAAGACACAGTAGGAAAATTTGTTGAAGAAGATGGAAAGTCAGTTTACTTAGATACAGAAAATCCACTTTTAGATTTGGAGGCTATAAAGATAGAAATAGATAAAGAGGCTAATACGGCTTCATTTATACCTGCAGATAGTGAAGGAAACATAGGAGTAGATTATTTTAAGTTTAATTATGAAAATGATGAATTTGAAAAGTATTATTATGTATCGGCAATGGGTACAGGCCACTATTATTATTATGATTTAGAAGGATCAGAACTTTTAAAAGTAGAAGATAAGGATCATAATGATTCAACAGAATCAACAAAGGCATCTGGAAGGTGGGATGGAGCTGTAGAGAAGATAGAAGGAGAAATAAGGGAATTAGAAGCTTATTTTGAGAGTTTGGAAGATATGACAATAGAAGAATATATGAATAAATAATAATATAAGAGTAAAAATAATTTAAACAATCAAATAAAACTTGATAAAAGCTTACTCATTTAAGAATCAGTAAGCTTTTATTTTATAAGTATTATGGGACAATGGAGAATCTATTAGACTACTTTATCATGCCACTGGAACTGGAAAAACTATGATAGCAGCTTTTGATTATAAAGATCAGATAGAAAAAGAAGATAAAAAATTATTATTTTTAGCTCATAGAAAAGAGATATTAGAACAAGGCTTACATACCTTTAGAAATGTATTAAAAAATCAAAATTTTGGAGAATTATGGGTAGGAGATAATATACCGATAGACCACACTCATGTATTTACATCAGTGCAGACATTAAATTCTGATAAGAAATATATGCAATTTTCCAAGGATTATTTTGACTATATTGTGATAGATGAATCACATCATGCCTCCGCATCTTCATATTTTGAAATAATAAAATACTTCAAACCAGAAATTTTATTGGGACTTACTGCTACACCAGAAAGAATGGATGGTGAAAATATTTTAGAATATTTTAATCATAGAATAGCTTCTGAAATAAGGCTTACAGATGCAATAGATAGAAAACTACTTAGTCCTTTTCATTATTTTGGTGTGACTGATTCAGAAGATTTGAGCCATTTGAAATGGGGTAGAGGAGGATATGATATTAGTGAGCTTGAAAATGTATATACTAAATCAAAACAAAGAGTTCAAGTAATATTAGATTCATTAGATAAATACCTAAAAGATATAGATACATTTAAAGCTATTGGATTCTGCGTAAGTATAGAACATGCTAATTTTATGGCTAGTTCATTCAATAAGGTTGGCATTGCTTCTGTAGCACTGCATTCAAATACTAATAAAGAGTTAAGGGAACAAGCAAAGATAAAATTACAAAAAGGAGAAATTAATTGTATATTTACAGTGGATTTATTCAATGAAGGTGTTGATATTCCTGACATTGATACTGTTTTATTTTTAAGACCTACACAGTCATTAACTATATTTATTCAACAGCTTGGGAGAGGATTAAGACTTTCTGAGGATAAAGAAGCTTTAACCGTATTAGATTTTGTAGGACAAGCTCATGCCAATTATGATTTTTCTTTTAAATTGAGGGCACTTACTGGAAAAACTAGACGTGGAATTAAAGATGAAATAAATGATGATTTTCCAAATATGCCTGCGGGATGTCATATTAAGTTAGAAAAAATTGCTAGAGAATATATATTAAAAAATATACAATCAGCTGTATTTAATATAAATGATTTGAGAAAGATGATTTCAAATTTTTCAAATAATTTTTCAAATGATTTGAACTTAAAAAACTTTTTAGATAATTATGGAATAAATAAAAATAGATTTTATTCCAGATATTCATTTTATAAATTATTATATGAAACTGGGAATAAGAGAGAATATAAAGTAAGACATGAAAAAAAGTTGAATCAATCATTAAGAAGATTTTCAAGAATAAATTCAAAACGATTATTGAATTTTTCTGAGAAAATATTAAAAGAAGAAATAGATCTGTCTTATCTTGATAAACAAGAGAAACTAATGTTAGGGATGTTTCACTATACAATATGGGGATATAAACCGGATATTTCTTATAAACAATCTCTTAATGATTTAAAGAATGATAATCCTGATATTGTAAAGGAAGTTCTAGATATTATAGATTATA
>NZ_JBQCYD010000039.1:0-21325 GCF_052088025.1 Senegalia sp. (in: firmicutes)
CTAATCATTATTCTTATTTAAATATTTCTTATTTGTTTTTGTAATAGCTTTTAAAAGATATATGTAATATCCAGCAATTACTAATAACAAAAAAGCACTAATTAATCTTTTAAGTATTCCTTGATCTACAGCAACAACTACATATATTCCAAGAGTTATGATAGATATTATGAATATAATACTTACCAAAATAGCTGCGACAATACGAATAGGTCTAGGAACTTTTGAATTTTGAGTTGTATCTGTAAGTCCTAAAAATATTAATTCATAAATAAAATCCATTTTAAATTCTCCTTAACTTTCTTTCAGTTTTACTCAATTAGCATTAAGACAAACTAAATAAAATGTACTAAGGTATAATTCCAAATCCAATAATAATTAATATAGAAAGCAGGAGCATTAATATGTTTCCTCCAAACCCTACTTTAGATAATATTTTAATAGCTTTATTTTCTAAGATGCTAAAAGGCTTAATATACCCTATTCCTAGTAACCAGTAAATTAATAATAAAAATAAATTCAAAAGACTTGAAACTAGTATTGGTAAAAGCTCAGAAGTACCTATTTTAAATCCAGATCCCCAAGCAAAAATGCTAAATATTAACAATAAACAAGATAAAATCACTAAAAAGGCTCTGATAAATTTAACGAACTCTTCAATAAAAATCCCTCCTAAGTTTCAGTCTTGAGTTTTACTCAATTCTTATTATGACAAACTCATTAATATAATATAAATATTATATTTTACTATTTTATATTTTTATTAATATAATAATTATTTTAGTTTTTCATAAAAAATTGAAATTGTACAATTAAGGTCATAAATATAAAAATTAATATAGTCACCTTATCTTTTCTGGGCATTTCTTTTCTCCAAATCAAAAAAGTGAGTATTGAGGATATATTCATGATTAAACTAATCAAAACCATTACCACAAAAATAATTTGATTACTAATTTCATTAGTTAGATTGGTAAATTTAATAATAAATGCTATTGAAATATAAATTGCAACTATTAAAAAATAATTACTATAATATATTTTTTCCTTCAATTTAGTATCATCTCATTTCTATCTTTTATGGCTATTATATTAGTGATAAATATTTTATATTTTTTTATTTTATACTCTTAGAAATAATACGCTATCATAAATATAATTATAATAATATCATAATTTGCCATATTTTTAAAATTTAAATACAGTCTTTTTTATTGTAATTAATGTCTATTATTACAATTTAAGAAGGGATAAAAATACATAGAAAAAAGGCCTTTTACAACTAATTTAATAGTGATAAAAGGCCTTCTTTTTCATTATGCTATATTTTCACTAGTTTGTTTTTCTGATAATGCTTCTTTTATAAGTGCAGGAGCTTTTCTGCATTTTTCTTCAGAAACAGCACACACTGCAAATCTCAATCCCATCTTAAGAGGAACTACAAATACATTCTTTTCCATTAACTTATCAGAATATTTCACTGGATCATCACAAGGTATACTTACAAAGAATCCATCTCTGTATGGAAGTAATTCAAGATCTACTTCTTCTGCAGCCTCAACAAATGCTGCCGCTCTATCTTGAAGCATATTTTTATACATATCTTTTTCCTTACTATACTTTTCTAATATTTCTGGATTATTATTAATTGCTGTCATAGTTGCCATAGCGCCTCTGTTACCATTTGACCAGTTAGCTCTTCCAGAATGAATACATGCATATTTAAACTCTTCAACAAGATCTTCACTAGAAGATATACCTATGATAGCACCACTTCTAAATCCATACATAGTAAAGCCCTTAGACATACTAAATCCAACCATCACAAAAACGTTTTCCGGAAGATTAGAGAATTGTTTAAAGAACTTTCTTTTTTCATCAGCTTTTCCTGCAAAATCAATATATGCAACATCAACAAAAAGAGAAATTCTATTTTCCTTATCTTTTGCAGCTGCTTTCATTACATCAAGAACTTGCTTCCAGTCATCATCTGTTAAACTATATCCTGTAGGATTATGTGCTGGAGTATTGATTATAGATAATACTCTTTTTTGTTTCTTAACTAATTCATTGAAGTTTTCTTTAAAAGATTCTATATTAAATTCATTTTTATCATTAAATAATTTATAAGTTTTGATTGATCTATCTATTTCTTCAGTAATAGTATCATAAGGTGCCCAATACCAATCAGAAGTTAATACTTGATCACCTGGATTAGTATAATTCCATACTGCATGCTTTATAGATCCAGTTCCCCCTGGTGTTGCAACAGCTTGAATAAAAGCATCAGGTTGATATTCTCTAAAACAATTTTCCTTAACTGCTTCTAAGAAATCTGGTTGACCTGCTAAGCCTGCATATGCAGAAATTTCAGCATCAGGTAATGCTCTAAATTGTTCAAAAACTGATTTCATAGTTATAAGATTCCCATCATCATCCATAAGTGCACCAATTGTTGAATTAATTACATCTTCCTTCCCAAATTTCTTAACAGCTTCAGCAGCCTTGCCTGCAATACCAAATATTATATCATTCTCTCTAGGCCATATTGCGTGTTTAGCAACCATGTTCATACTCACATAAATCACCCCTTATATTTTTTAAATGCATGTTAATAATTACAATTTAACACATTAAAAATACTTTGTCAAAAAATAAATTAAATAAATTAAAACATGTTATAATAAAAATTAGAATGTGTTTGACAAATAACAATCAATATGGTAAATTATATTTATCAAGAATATTTTTACATTTAGCTTACATTTTTTTCTATTAAATGTAAGCTTTATTTTTACATATTGACAACTTAAATCTAATTATATTAATTGATTTTTTGACAGTGATTTTTTAGATAAGTCTTCAATATTATTTATTTTAAATATTTGAAAACGTTATCATCTATTGTTAAATTTTTAATTATGTTATATTAGAGTAAGTAGTATTATGGTAAGTCTTTTAAAACAAAATTATAATTGGAGGTATCACTATGAAAATTTTAGCTTATTGTGTAAGACCTGACGAAGTAGAATCGTTTGAACAGTTTTCAGAAGATTATGGACATGAGGTAAAGTTAATCCCACAATCTTTTGGTCCAGATGTAGCTCATTTAGCAGAAGGTTATGATGCTGTTTCTATTTTAGGAAATTGCAATGCTAACAAGGAAGCATTAGAAAAAATAAAATCATATGGAATCAAATTTTTAGC
This sequence comes from Senegalia sp. (in: firmicutes), assembly GCF_052088025.1. NCBI lineage: Bacteria > Bacillati > Bacillota > Clostridia > Eubacteriales > Clostridiaceae > Senegalia > Senegalia sp. (in: firmicutes). The sequence continues at coordinate 3,208 of NZ_JBQCYD010000039.1, forward strand.
AAGTAGGTCTGCTGGAGTAAATAATATAAATCTAGATTCTGCTAATGAACTAGGTATAGAAGTAGCAAATGTAGCGGCTTATTCACCTAATTCTGTTTCTGAATTTGCTGTTGGTCTTACCTTATGTTTGACAAGAAAAATACCTTTTGCTCTAAGAAGAGTAGCTATACAAGATTTTAGTTTAAATGGTTTAATTGGTGTAGAGTTAAGAAATTTAACTATAGGTATAATAGGAACAGGCAGAATTGGATTAGAGGTAATTAAAGGATTTTCAGGTTTTGGACCAAAGATGATAGGCTATGATTTATATGAAAATGAAAAAGCAAAAGAATATCTTGATTATGTATCTTTAGATGAATTATACGAAAAAGCAGATATAATAACACTTCATTGTCCTCTAACAGAAGATAATAAGCACATGATAGGAAAAGATAGTATTGAAAAAATGAAAGATGGAGTTTTCATCATAAACTCAGCACGTGGAGCACTAATTGACACTGAAGCACTTATTGAAGGATTAAAATCTGGAAAAGTAGCAGGAGCTGCTTTAGATACTTATGAGCATGAAGTAGGGACTTATCATAACAGCAAAGTAAATACAATTTTACAAGATGATACACTAGCAAAATTAAGAAATTTCCCTAATGTAGTACTTACACCTCACTTTGGTTTCTATACGGATGAAGCTGTATCAAACATGGTAGAAACTACACTTATAAATATAAAAGATTTTGGTGAAAAAGGAACATGCAATAATCACGTTAATAAATAATAATATTTAAGTTTTAAAATTAATCCTTATAAAGAACGGAGAATGCCAAAATGATAAAAGAAAGAAGAGACATTTTATTTACTGGATTTGCATTATTTGCAATATTTTTTGGCGCTGGTAATTTAATTTTCCCACCAAGTTTAGGACTAAGTTCAGGTACGTCCTGGTATATAGCAGCATTTGGATTTTTACTTACAGATCCTGTTTTACCAGTTCTTGGTGTAATAGCAACATCGAAAGTTGGAGGAAAGGCTGAAGATTTAGGTAAAAGAGTAAGTCCTAAATTCGCAAAATTTTTAGGAGCAGTTTGTATTTTAACTATAGGACCTTTATTTGCAGTTCCAAGGACAGCAACAACCGTATATGAAATAGCTGTAAATCCTATAGTACCAAATTCACCACTTATAGTGACATCCTTAATATTTTTTGCAGTTACTTATGTATTAGTAATAAATCCAAGTACTGTAATTGACACAATTGGAAAATATTTAACTCCATTATTATTAATTATACTTACTGCTATAATAGGTTTAAGTATATTTAATCCTATAGGAACAGCAACTCAAGCATCTGGTGGTAATTTATTTTTAAATGGTTTCCAAGAAGGATATCAAACTATGGATGCCTTAGGTGCTTCACTTATGGCAGGTATAGTGCTAACAGATTTAGTATTTAAAGGATATAAGGATCGTAAAAAACAACAATATATGACTAAAAGAATAGGATTAGTTGCAGGAGTTTTATTAGTTTATGTGTATGGTGGTCTTACTTTCGTAGGTTCTACAGCAGGTTCTGTATTTGACCAAAATATCGAAAGAGCACCTTTACTCCTTGGCATAGTAGGTAACCTTTTTGGGAGTATTGGTACAGCACCTATAGCTCTTGTTATAGCCCTAGCTTGCTTAACTACTTCAATAGGTCTTACAGCTACAGCAGCAAACTATTTTAATAGTATAAGTAATGGAAAGCTTTCTTACAAGCTTGTTGCAACTCTTTCAGTAATAGTAAGTGTTTTCTTATCTTTATTTGGACTCGAAGGATTAATTAAAATTGCATTTCCAGTTTTAGCTATTGCATATCCTGTGATGATAACTTTAATACTAATGACTTTATTTGATAGGTACATTAAATACAATACCACTTATACCGGTGCTGTAATAGGAGCTTTCTTAGTAAGCTTAATAGAAACTTTAAATGGTTCTCTTGGCATATTATCAGGCACTATGAGTATAATAGAGAAATTCCCTCTTGCATCTTTTGGATTTCCTTGGATTTTCCCAGCTATAGTACTAGGTATTGTAGGTATGATATATGGTAAGATGACAGGCGGCGCGGTCTTTGCAGAAAGAAATACTGCAATATAAGTAAATATAGATATTAAAAACCGCTTGGAATCATTAATGATTCCAAGCGGTTTTTTCTTTATTAAAATTTAATCTGCTCATTAGCCTTAAGGGATTTTACAAATAAAGATATCATTTGTTCAGTATTTTCTACCAAATCATATGATCCTTCTCGTCTTCCCCAGTCAAAGGTATAACCCCTTATCATAACAAGAATCATATCAACTAGTCGCCTTGAACTATACTTATAAGTGATCTGTCCTTTTTCTTGTCCCCTAATTATAATCTTATGTAATTCTCTGTAAACAACACGCTCAGTTTCTTCATCTTGTCTTTCTTTACTATAAGCAGGAAACATAGAGTTGATAAGCTTACTTCTTTCTACTCCAACCATTGTTACATACTCAACAAAACCTTTGCAAAATATAATTATATTTTTTAATTCATCTTCACTGTTTAATCTATCTAACACATTTTCTTCAAAATAATCATCTATTAAAGCAAATAATTCTATAATTAAATCCGACTTATTCTCAAAATAGTGATAAAAGGTTCCAGCAGAAATACCAGATACATCACAAATCATACGGATAGTTAATCCTTCAAATCCTACCTCATTCATTAAGTTAGTTGCCTTTTCTATGATAAACTTTCTCTTTGCTAATTGTTTTTCCTTTATTTTACTCAAGATGATACCTCCTGCTTGTATATATTTATATCATTATACCACAAGTAATCTAATTTATTTTCTCTTAGCAAAACCAAGTATCACACCTAAGGCAACTGAAAGTGATGCTGCAAATAAAACTCTAAATTCACTAGGTACTATAAAAACTGCTGTATGTGCTGGCAACCAGAAAAATGGTAAGGTTTTAAATATTACAAAAGAAAAAAACTCCGGCCATTTTATTGTTTCCAATACAAGTTTCATATTTAGATTTTCTTTTTTTTCTAACATCAAATCTATATAAGTATCTGTTATACGATGGGTGATCATAAGTACAGCACCAAAGGTAGCGTTCATAACCAAACTAGTTAAAAATGCAGTTAATAAGAGATTATTTAATCCTGGTAAATAATCAACACTTTGAGCAAATGCTACACCACCAGAAAACAATGTAAATGCAAGCGTACTAGCTATTCCTAAAAGACCCCATACACTAGCCCTATATAATATGCCTTCTGGCAATTTAAACTTACCAGAGACAATCTTAAGCCCAATTATCTCTCCAAATGTAGCTAGAATGAAAAATTTTATAAATCCACCTATATAGGGATGTTGGCTAGAAAATCCCATGAAAATATCTCTTGTTGCTGGAATTAATAAAACCAAGAAAAATCCCCCAAATAATATAGTCCATAAAGTACTCTTTAATTTCATGTAATTTCTTCCTCTCAATCTTTATTCCTTTTTTTATATAGATGTTATTTCAATAACTTCCCTGCTATTACCATCTTTTGAATTTCTGATGTGCCTTCATAGATTGAAATAACACGTACATCCCTATACAATCTTTCAATAGTATAATCTTTAATATAACCATAACCACCATGCATCTGAAGGGAATCATTTACAATCTCTTGTGCTATTTCAGAAGCATAATATTTAGCCATAGAAGCATCCTTACTTGCATCTTTCCCCATATCTTTTTTATAGGCAGCATTATATGTCAAAAGACGTGCAGCATTTAGTTTTGTTTCCATCTCTGCTAGCATGAACTGTATGCCTTGGAAGTTTGATATTGATCTTCCAAATTGCTTTCTTTCCTTAGTATACTTAATAGCCTCATCCATAGCTGCTTGTGCTATGCCAAGAGCTTGAGCTGCAACACCTATACGTCCTATATCTAAAGTTTTCATAGCTGTTGTAAAGCCCTTGTTAATATTTCCAAGAATATCTGATTTGTGAACCCTTACATTTTCAAGTATAACATCACTCGTTGCACAACCTATCATACCCATTTTTTTCTCTGGCTTACCCATAGATACTCCTTCAAGCTTAGTATCTACAACAAAAGAAGTAATACCTCTTGTTCCTTTAGTCATATCTGTCTTAGCAAAGATTACAACATAATCTGCAAAAGGAGCTCCTGTAATAAAAGTCTTTCTTCCATTTAATATATAATAGTCTCCATCTTCCACTGCTGTTGTTTGAAGCGAACCGGCATCAGATCCTGCACCTGGTTCAGTAAGACCAAATGAAAACATTTTTTCTCCACTTATCATAGGAACAAGATATTTTTGTTTTTGTTCTTCTGTTCCAGAAATTAAAAATGGTGTACCCATAAGTGAATTTGGTGAAGATAAATAAATACTAGCTACTCCTGATTTTCGAGCAATTTCCTCCATTATGATGACATATGATCTAAAGTCTGCCTCAGCACCACCATATTTCTTAGGCATTTTTATACCAAAGAAATTTGCCTTTGCCATTTTTTTTATGATTTCAACAGGAAATTCACCAGTCTCATCTACCTCAGCTGCAATAGGTTCAAGCTCAGTTTCAGCAAAGTTGATTGCAAGTTTTCTAACTAGTTCATGTTGTTTTGTAAACATAAAAGTACCCCCTTATTTACATCTTATTTAATAAAGTAATGAAGCTATATATATAGCTTCATTACTTTATTAACTCTTTTATTTTTATGCTTCTTTAAATAGACTTACTAAATTTTCACCATTATCAATAGATTCCATTAATTGAGGAATTACCTCATATAAATCTCCAACAATTCCATAGTCTGCAACATCAAATATTGGTGCATTTGGATTTTTATTAATAGCAATTATTATATCAGCATTTTGCATACCAGCTAAATGTTGGATTGCTCCAGATATACCACATGCAATATAGATTACAGGTTTAACCGTAGTACCTGTTTGACCTACCTGATGAGAATGATCAATCCATCCAGCATCAACAGTTGCACGAGATGAACCAACTACTCCACCTAATTTATCTGCTAATTCTCCTATCAATTTGAAACCATCAATACTTCCTAGTCCATTTCCACCAGATACAATTATCTCTGCATCTGTAAGTGATACTAATTCTTTTTCTTGTTTTACAAATTTTATTACCTTTGTTCTTATATCTTCTTCGGATAATTTTACATCAAGTTTTATTATTTCACCTTCTCTTGAATCATCTCTATCAGATTTATCCATAACACCTGGTCTTACTGTAGACATTTGTGGTCTATGCTTCTCGCAAGATATAGTTGCCATAAGGTTTCCACCAAAAGCAGGACGAGTTTGTAATATCTTGTTATCTTCTGAATCTATTTCTAATTGAGTACAATCTGCTGTAAGTCCTGTATCTACTCTAGCTGCAACTCTTGGTGCCAAATCTCTACCAATGTGTGTTGCACCCATTAAAATGATTTCTGGCTTTATTTCATCGATTGCCTCTGAAATTACTTTTGTATATCCATCAGTTGTGAAATCCTTTAATAATTCATGATCAGCTACATATACCTTATCAGCACCATATGCAACTAATTCACGTGCTAAGTCATCAGTTTCGTGACCTAAAAGAATAGCACATAACTTGCTATCAGTTTTTTCTGCTAATTTTCTACCTTCTCCAAGTAGCTCTATTGCTACTTTCATGATTTTACCTTGTCTTTGTTCTGCAAATACCCATACATTTTTGTACGTAGAAAGATCCTTAACTATTGGCATAATATTCCCTCCTGTTTCTGTATATTAAATAACGTATTTTTGTTTAAGTTCTATAACTAATTCATCAGTCATGTCTTTTATTGAGCCTTCAAGCATAACGCCTTTTCCTTTTGGACTTGGCACAAATGATTTCTTAACCCTAGTTGGAGATGCATTTAATCCAACCTCTTCTTTTTCAATACCTAAATGGTCAAATCCCCATACATTTACTTCCTTTTGTCCATATGCATCAAAAATCCCCTTAACGCTCATATATCTTGGTTGACCTAATTCTTTGATTGCTGTAAGTAATATTGGAGTTTTTGCTTCTATTACTTCATAACCATCTTCTAGTTGTCTTTCTATAGTAAGCTTATCTCCATCTATTTTAAGATCTTGTACATAAGTAACTTGGCTGATTCCCAGTCTCTCTGCAATCTGTGGCCCAACTTGTGCAGTATCTCCATCTATTGCTTGTCTTCCAGCAAATATAATATCATAATCTTCTATTTGTTTAATTCCTGCTGCTATAGCATTAGAAGTAGCCCAAGTATCTCCACCAGCAAACTCTCTACCACTTAAATGAATTGCATCATCAGCTCCCATAGCTAAACATTCTCTTAACATATCATCTGCTTGAGGAGGCCCCATTGTAAGAACTGTTACACTTACATCATCATATTTATCTTTTAATTGTAATGCTCCCTCTAATGCATTCGCATCATCAGGATTTAAAATACTTGGAATTCCCTCACGAATAAGCGTTCCTTTTATAGGATCTATTTTAACTTCATTTGTATCTGGAACTTGTTTTACACAAACAACAATTTTCATATTCATCCTCCTTGTAATTACTATTAATATATTTGATTTATTTATCTACTTTAATAGTTTTCCTGCTATTACCATCTTTTGTACTTCTGATGTACCTTCATATATAGAAGTTATTCTAACATCTCTATATAATCTCTCTATAGAATAATCTTTAATATATCCATATCCTCCATGGAATTGAAGTGCCTTTGATGTGATTTCAGTAGCAACTTCTGCTGCAAATAATTTTGCCATTGACGCGTCTTTTGATGCATCTAAGCCCTGGTCTTTTTTAAGAGCTGTATTGTATGTTAAAAGACGTGCTGCATTTAATTTTGTTTCCATTTCTGCTAGGTCAAATTGTATTCCTTGGAATTTTGATATTGATCTTCCAAACTGCTTTCTTTCTTTAGTATATTTAATTGCCTCATCCATAGCACCTTGAGCTATACCTATAGCTTGAGCAGCTATACCTAGTCTACCTGTATCTAGTGTTTTCATAGCAGTTAAAAATCCTTTGTTTTCTTTTCCTAAAAGCATATCCTTATGAACTCTTACATTTTCTAATATAACATCACTTGTTTTAGATCCTCTTACACCCATCTTATTTTCTGGTTTTCCTACACTATATCCTTCTAAATCCTTATCTACTATAAAGGCACTGATTCCTTTTATACCTTTTGATTCATCTGTTTTAGCAAATATTATTGTAAAATCAGCAATAGGTGCATGAGTTATGAAAGTCTTTCTACCATTTAATATATAGTAATCTCCATCTTTTACTGCAGTGGTTTGAATAGCTGCTGCATCAGATCCAGCTCCTGGTTCTGTTAGACCAAATGATCCTATTTTTTCTCCTTTAATCATTGGCATTAAATAGTTTTTCTTTTGTTCATCACTTCCAACATCTACTAAAGGAGCCCCCATTAATGAATTCGGAGAAGAAACATAGGTTCCTGTACTAGCACACTTTCTACAAAGTTCTTCCATGATTATTACATAACTTCTGTAATCTGCTTCAGCTCCACCATATTCCTTTGGCATAGTTATACCAAAAAAGTTTGCATCTGCTAATTTTTTAATCAATTCTTTAGGATAAACAGTTGTTTCATCTATTTCTGCCGCTATTGGTTCTAATTCATTTTCAGCAAATTCCTTAGCTAGTTTTCTTACTAATTCATGTTCTTTATTAAAAATCATAGTCTACTCCTTTATTATTATATTTTTTTTATTTAAATTAAAATATTATATAGTTACCATATCAGAAAATGTTTCTACCATAGTCCTTGCCTGTTCATAATTTTTCATCTGTTGATCAACCTCTATTAATATAGTTGGAATCTCTCTTTCATCAAATTCTTTTTTCATAATTGGATAATCATATTCTTCAGGATCACAAAACTTTGTCATCAATACAATGATAGCATCTGCATCATATTTCTCTACCTTATCTATAATCATGCTTCCACGTTTTTTCTCTGGATCATATAGTACTGAACAGCCATCCCTATCAGAAAATTGTCTTGCAAGTGCTTCTATAGGATCATCACTAGCTACCACATCTGTTCTAAATTGACGTGATTCATGTGCAATATCATCAGCAACAATAGCAATATTGTTATCTTCTAATATTTTTAGAATACTTGGACTATCTGCTATAATACCTGTAGTAACTACCTTAAGTCCATCCCATTCTTTTTCTGATTGTTCTTTACATAATTTAATCAATTCATCAAGCATTTTACTATGTTCTGGTTTTTCCATAAAATATGAACTCTTTATAACAGCACTTCTTTGTGAAGGAGTTATTAAATTAGGATATTTAGCAGCTATTTCAATAAATTCTCTCATGCTTTTTCTATGTTGATTATATACATTAATTGCATCTTGTAATTTTTCATCACTTATTTCATTGCCTGAAATCTCTTCAAGTTTGCTTTTAATTGTCTTATATTGACTTCCTAAAAATTCAACTGCTGCTTCTATTTTTCTATTTTGAGGATGAATTACAGGAATAAGTTCAACATTTTTAACACCTTGCTTCCAGTTTTGACCCATACACTTTAGGGAATCACAAAGCCCTGGAATCATTACAGCTGATAATTTATCCAAATGACCTCTAAGTCCCATTTCAAGACTTGTTTGTAAAATAGAGCAAATAAATGAAGGGAAATACATCTTTGCTTCTGAAACTTCACGCTCAGCTCCCCAAATACCAAATGGTACCATGCCAGCTGCATATACAATTTCCTCTGGGCAATAAACTGGCAAACATCCTATAACCTTTTTTCCCTTATTTATATAATGATCAATTCTAGCATTAGGTTCAGATGCTATTTTACTAAACTCTTCTAAAAGCCCTTTAATATCATTAGTCATTATAGCTTATCCCCCTTCCTATTAGCTTCCATAACTTCATATAATCCTTGTATCCTAGTATCATATTGTGCTTCAGAGAAATTTCTAGGATCCGCCTGATCACCATCAAAGGTTACTGTTGGAATATCTGTTTCTTCACGAAGTTTTCTTTCTAATTCATACATAAAGCCACTCCACATTTTACAACTTCTATTTGTATGAATAACTGCACCATCACAATTGTTTTTATTAACAACCTTAACTCTCATATTTAATGCACGTTCAAAAGAAACTGCATTAGGTACATAAGAATAAGCTTTCATCATCTCTTCTACATTGCTATAAATTACACCAAAAGCATCTGCATAAACAGTACCAACTACATTTATATTGTATTTCATCAGTGTAGTAAGCTTATGTCGTAAATATGGCCAACAAGCAATACCTTCGAATAAAACACGATAATCTTGCTCTCCCCTATAGGTAGATGTTCCATCCTTTACAGCTTGCTCATATTCCTTTTCTAAAAGCTCAAATGCAATAGCCGTTTCTATCTTTCCACGAGCACAAACTGCAACTGCCATGTGGTTAAATAAATCAAAGCCATTAAGTGGTGATGGAGTATATTTTGTATATTCTGTTGCTCCTAGCCATGCTTTTGAAGATCTTTGAGAAATCTCCATAACTTCTTTAAATCTTTCTTCAGAAAACGTTTTACCTGTTATTTCTTCAAGTTGAACGATAGCATCATCAAATTGAGCTCGTATATATTTAACCCTATCATCTGATGTTTCAAATTCTGTATTATAAGGTATATCTATGAAAATCATTGGTATATCTAATTCCCTTGCTATATTTTCATACCATTTAATCATTTGATTGCAAATATTGTTACAGCAAAGTACGAAATCAGGTTGTGGCATATCCATCTCTTTACATTCTTTAAGATCCATATAAGCAAGACTTATTCTAGCATATGCGCATATATCATTTGAATATCCATTTGACTCAGAATGCTCACACATCTTAAGGCCTGCACCTTTTGCTGATATTGCTGCTGCTTGATTTTCAGGATAAACTACTGGTACTCCTAATGTTTCACAAATTTCTTGTGGAAAGTTAGAAGCACACCATCCAACCTTTTCACCCTTTTCTTTTGCATCCCATGCATTCTGATAGTGTCTGCTTACTATATCTCTTAAAAGATGTTTGGCTTTTTTAGGTGCCTGTTCGGTTTTTTCTTGCATCTATCTCACTCCTTTTTATTATATATATCTATTACTCTTTCTCTAAAAGATCATATGCATAAAGAGCTGCCCCAAGAGCACCTGCTACTTGTGTCAAAGGTGATGTTTCTATTGATACATTTAGCTCTTTTTCAAGAGCCTTTACAACCCCTAAATTTTGTGCAACTCCCCCTGTCATAGCAACTGGTGAAATAACTCCGAGTCTCTTAGCAAGACCAGCTACACGACTTGAAACTGAATTGTGAATACCAGCAATAATATCACATATTGCCTCTCCCCTTGATAGGTGAGATATAACCTCAGATTCAGCAAACACCGTACAAGTAGAACTAATTGATACTGGCTCTTTTGACTCTGCTCCAGTTTCTGCAAGTTTTGATATATCAATTTCTAATACATTGCTCATAACATCTAAAAATCTTCCTGTACCTGCAGCACATTTATCATTCATAACAAAGTTCATTAGCCTACCTTTAGATGAAATCTTTAATACCTTAGCATCTTGTCCTCCAATATCAATAAGAGTTTGAACATCTGGAAAGAGAAATCTTGCTCCCTTTGAATGACAACTTAATTCACTCATCTCTTTATCAGCACTTTTTAAGGTATTTCGTCCATATCCTGTTGCAATTGTCTTAGATATTTCTTCTATTTTTTTATCAGCTCTTTTAAGGGCCTCAGCTATAACACGTTCAGAACCACTCGTTCCAGTCCCTACTGATATAACACTACTTCCTACAATATCTTTTCCGTTTTTTAATATAATACATTTAGATGCTGTAGAACCAATATCTACACCCATTGTATATTTATCAGTCATTACTTTTCATCCCAAGTTACAATTTCTTTATTTTCTTTCATTTTTTCAATTTCTTCATCACTATAGCCTAAGTCCTTAAGAACTTCTATAGAATGCTCTCCTAAAAGAGGTCCTTTTTCATATTTACTAAGACCAGCTTCTTCAAATGTAACCGGTGGACGTACTAAAGTTCTTTTATTACCATTGTCATACTCCATTTCATATAGGTAATCATTAGCCCAAGCCTGCTCATCTTCTAAAAGTTCTTCCCAAGTTTGTGCAATAGAAAACGGAATATCTGCTTCTCTAAGAATTTCATTCCATTCATCCTTATCTTTTAAAAGCATTTGTTTTTCAATGATTTCAAACATTTCAACAGATCTTTCTCCAAGATTTTCTATCTTAGAATATCTTTCATCACCTATAAGGTCTTCTCTTCCTATAGCCTTCATGTATCTATCATAATATAGGTCATAAGGAGGCATACAAGTTTGGATGAAGTGATCATCCTTTGTCTTTTGCGCTATAAGGAATGGATTTGGAGTATCTTTTCTGTGCATAGGATATTTAAAACCATACTCTGGATATTGAGCTGCTTGAAGCATCATACCAACAGTATATATTGCACTTTGGAATAAACCTGTAGATACTTTTTCACCCTTACCAGTCATCTTTGCACGATAAAGAGCTGCCATAGTTCCTGCTGCTAAAAACATACCTGCTTGATGATCTCCAAGACCTGGTATAACATTCATTGGTACAGTACCTTTTTCATAAAGAGTTCCAGTTATACCTCCTCTTGCAAAAAAGGCAGTAAAATCAAAACCTGGTAGATCCTTATCTGGACCTTTTTCACCATAACCAACAATTTGTGAATAAACTAATTTAGGATATCTTTCCTTTAATGTTTCATAATCAAGTCCTGCTCTTTTAAGAGCTCCTGGACGCCAGTTTGTCAAAAATATGTCTGCATCATCGATTAATTTAAAGAGTATTTTCTTTGCATTTGGATCTTTTAAGTTAATTGCAATACCTTTTTTATTTGCATTTTCAAGATCAAATGTTGTGTTTTCATGTTGGTCTAATGGCCTACCTTCTGATGGAGCTGTATAACGCAAGGCATCTCCACCTGGTGCTTCAATTTTAATAACCTCTGCCCCACAATCTGCTAAAAATCTTCCACATGCTGGTGCTGCTATAAAGTTCGCTAATTCAATTACCTTAATTCCTTCTAAAGCATTTTCATTTCCTGTCATTTAATTTCCCTCCTACTTTCTTCTTATTTATTTTCTATATAAAAAGCATCTTTTTTCTTGGATAATGCTTTGCCAAAAAAATTATCATTTTTCAACTTTTTTATCATATTTTCTTTTAAAATATATTTTTTGATCTTACCACTAGCTGTCAGAGGATAATCTATACAAAATTCTATATATTTGGGTATCTTATATCTAGCTATCTTACTTGATAAAAAATCCTTTACTTGATCAGCATCTAAAAAACAATCTTCTTCAAGTTGGATAGTTGCAGCTATTTCTTCACCATAGCATGCCTCTGGAATTCCATAAACTTGGGCGTTTTTTATACTCTTATGCTGAATCAAACAATCTTCTATCTCTGTTGGGCTTATATTTTCTCCACCCCTTATAATAGTTTCCTTGATTCTTCCAGATACATAATAATAGCCCTCATCATCAACAAAGCCAATATCTCCTGTAAAAAGCCATCCATCAGAGTCAATAGACTTTCTGGTCAGTATTTCATTTTTATAATAGCCCTTCATCACATGATAGCCTCTAGTAGCTAATTCACCTTGAATAGCTGTAGGACATTCTTTTCCTGTTATAAAATCTACTACTTTCATTTCTACATTAGGCAAAGGTTTTCCAACAGATGAAATCTTCCTTTGAGTTGAATCATCTGACCTAGTCTGAGTACAAGCGGGTGAGCATTCTGTTTGGCCATAGCCAATTTCTATATCTTTCATTCCAAGTTTGCAAATAATATCTGTAATTGTATCTTCATTACACATTGCTCCTGCTACAAGACCTGTGCGTAAATTGGAAAAATCATATTGATTAAAATTTGGATGCTCCATTATTCTAGTAAACATAGTTGGAACACCATGAAGAACTGTACATTTTTCTTCACTAGCTACTTTCATAACTTCTGATGCCCTATAGCATTCTACTAAAACCATACTTGTGGCATTTCCAATACACATTAAAATACCAGCAGATAATCCAAAGCAATGAAAGAATGGTAAGGCTAAACAAAGCTTATCTTTATTAGTCAATTTAAGAAGTTTTCCAGTTGAATATGAATTATTCACTAGATTATGATGTGTAAGCATAACTCCTTTTGACATACCAGTAGTTCCTGATGTAAATTGAATATTGATTACATCTTGTGTATCAAGTTCTAACATTTGTCTTTCAAGTTTTTCATCTTCAAGATTTTTTCCCATTTGAAAAATATCTAAAAGTTCTATTGAGTTCTTGCATTCATTATCTCCAAAATGTATAAAATGTTTTAAAAGCTTAAAAGTATTATTTAAACCACTTTTTGATCTTGCTATGATCTGATCTACTATTTCTATATAGTTAACATCCCTAAAACCATCCATAAAAACAAGAGCTTTAGCATCTGATTCTTCTAATAACCTTTCAACTTCTTCAAGGCGATAATTGATATTAACTGTAATCGTGCATACACCAATTTTACTAGCAGCTAAAAAGCAAAGTATCCATTCAATCTTATTGCTGCCCCAAATAGCCATATGATCACCTTTCTCTAAGCCAAGAGAAAGTAAACCCTTTGCATATATATCTGATAATTCATCAACCATTGACCAAGTTAAATCTTCTTCTTTTTCATAAGATATTATAGCTATGTCATCTGGAAATAAATTTGCAGTTTTTTTAAGGTAGTCTCCGATTGTAATATCCTTTAAATCCATAATAACACCTCGAATTTTCTTTGTTATAAAAATGACAATGCATGCTAAAAAAATATTTGCTTAGTTCTTTTAACATTCTAGAACATGTTCTACTTTTCTTAATTTAATTATAAACATTATTTGTGAGTCTGTCAATGAAAATTTATAAATTTTTAACAATCTTTTTTGTTTTACCTAATCCACTAAAAATCATATGAATTATATACGGGATAATTACAACAGCTATTGTAATATAACCTAAATAACCATACCCTACCTTAATTAATGGTAACAATCCAAACTGGGCTATACCAAAGGCTAAAATAATAAATCCTGCTGTAGTAAATATAGTTAATTTGGACGGTTTTGCTCTATCTTTAGCATTTAGTGGTTTTTCTATTTCAAATTTGCTAACTATACGATTTACAATTCCAGCAATCATATTAACTGCCGTTGAAATAGCCCCCAAAACAATAAGTATTGAAATCATTGGTGTCATAAATGAACTCCCTACACCATTACGTACTAATGTCAAAATAGGAATACTTTCTTGTTGGATTCCTGGCATACTTACAACTGCCATTAATCCTAAGGTAGAGATGAATATAATTCCTGAATTTATGATTACTCCATAAATCATACTAGTCTTTGCTTCCTTTTCTGAAGTAAAAGCTTTAGCATGTTGAACCATTAAACCAATGGAAGCCAACTGAAATGCAGCATATAAAAAACTTTTCCATAGTGCTGGTCCAATAGGTGCCTTTTGAGCAGCCAAGTTGCCAATATTTTTTGTGATTTCTCCCCATTGCGCAATAATATTTGGAATATATACTATTAATAAACCTAATATTATAATAATTGATATAGCAGAAGCTGCTTTACGCACAATATCTGTACCATATACTGCAATAATAAAAATAAATACCCCTATAATCATAGTACAAATTAAATATGGGATCCCTAAAAGTTCTGCCATAGTGGAACCACCTGTTGCAAAAGCAACTGAAGGTGCTAAACAAAGTAAGAATATATAAACTAATTCATACAAATTAGAAAATATAGGAGAAAACTTACCATAAAAGCTATCATTAAAACTTCTATAGTCATATACGTCATTTACCTTTGCATATTTAAGAGCATACCATTGAAAAACAGCCGATATTACTTGAGCTAAAATAGGTGTTATCAGTGTCCAAATACCAAATATTATAAAATATTGGAATAACTGTGCTCCAGATGCAAATCCCCCTCCAAATTGCGTTGTAAACCAAACAAATGCCACTCCTATTGGTACTGACATATTGTTTGTCTTAAATAATTTCATCATTAATTACCCCCTTGATTATTATTTATTCAACACTTTGATTAAATGTTTGAATCATACCTTTAACTTCCTTACTTAATTCATTTTAAAAATATTACCTTAAATTTTTCTTATATTTATATATATGTATGTATTTATAAACTTAGAACGTGTTCTAACTTTATATTGTAATTGTATGGTACATTTAATATCATGTCAATGAAAATTTATAAATTTTTAACAATCTTTCTTGTTTTAAGGATAATAGAAAATACAAGTAAAAATAGACTAGAAATTTCTAGTCTATTTTTGAATATACTATATTATATAAATTGTCCTTAACTTCATTAAATTCATCCTTATCTATAGTTTCAGGATATGTCATAATCATAAGCGGCATAGGCTCTTTATCCTTACCATATGCTGGTTGCATATAATCATAATTATTTAGTTTAAAATTTAATCTTTCATAAAAACCAATTCTTCTTTTAGCTATTTTTGTATCTGGCAACTCTACTTCTAAAACTACATTCTTATCAGTTTTATTTATTAAATCTTTCAAAAATTTTTTGCCATAACTTTTGCCCCTATATTTTTCATCTATAGCAAAATGTTCTACAAATAAATAATCATCCATATCCCAAGTAGTTATAAAACCCACTACTTTTTCATCATCTTTTAAAGATTTCATTTTATATCTTGGATCTTTTAATATTTCTTTTTGTAAATTTAAATTTCTCTTTTCATCTTCAGGAAAAGAACTATTATATATATCCCATATTTTATCAAAGTTTTCCATTTACAATCCCTTTCTTTTAATCATATTGCTTATTACTATATCATATTTAAAATACTATTTAAGATTAGTTTAGCTTCGTATTGCCAACTAAATTTATAAATTCTCTTAATTCTTTAACTTCTTTATAAGGAGCATATTCTTCATACGTTTCTTTATTATCTAGTAAGACTATTTGCATACCATCTGGTCTTAGAAGCTCTAGAACCTCTGGAACACTTCTAATTTCTAATCTGTTTTTAAGTCTATAATATATACTCCCCTTTTCATTAAATGATTTAGCAACTATATATAAGACTGGTATATTAGTATCTAGATATTTTTCTACTGTCATATTAGTTCTATCTCCTTTCCATCATCTCTTTTAATTTATTTTCAAATTGTATCTGTGTCTTTATTTTACCCATATCATATAATTTTCTTAATTTTAAACCTACTTCTTGTGGTACATACTTATATACACTTGTGTGACTCCATATATTAAATTTTATATCACTACCACACCATAATTGAACTTCAATTGGATAATGATATGCATCTTTTTGATAGTATAAGTGTATATCCCTATATCCATCATCATCTTTTTTTCCTTCTCTCATATCTACCACTCTAAAATATTCAGGAAATGTATTTGGATATTCCTCTAAAAAAACTCTTATATCTAAAATATCATTAAAACAATGTGAAACTTTACATCCTTTACCATTTATATATTTATTATATTTTAGTAGTGAAGACTGTATTGATTTTAAGCGCTTATTCTTCAAATATAAAAATTCATCTTTAGATCTAATAAAACGATTATACTCTATTATATCTTGTATTATAAAATTTATATCTACTTTTCTTAATGACAATTGTTTTATACTTTTTTTTAAGCTGGATTTATAGGATAATATATACAATATTTGTTTTGAGGGTAATACTGTATTATTATAATTCATAACTTACCTCTCTTTTAATGGTTTTATTGATATTGTAATATACTTCAGTGCTTATTTCTTTAATTATATCATATTTAAAATATATTAAATTCTATTCATTCAGCTTTTTATACATATTTAGCATTCCTAATCCTGTGAATATAGTTAAAACTATAAAATAAACACCAAATCCTCCCATGATAAACTTATGGTATATTTCTCTTTCAAATATAATTGTAGATATTGACATAACTATTAATACAAGTAAGTTTATATATAGAGGAGGAAGATTATATTTTTTATTATAATTTTCTATGTATACTTTATCAAGTTTGTATATATTATCCAAATATTTTTCTGCTTTAACTGACGTGTAGTGCATTTTTGTTATTTCTTTTTGTATTTTAATAATCATATATATAAAAAGCATTTCAATTGGTATCAAAACTAAATTAAATAACATAAAAAATCCCTTTTAATTAATATTTTCTTCTAAATAATCAAATTCTTCCTTACTCAGCTTAAATTTGATTTTCTTTTGACTTTTCAAATATCCATTTATATAAATGATAGAAAAAAGTTTATCATATGTTTCAATATGTTTTATATCCTCTATATTAATAGCTTTATTTAAATTATATACTAGTTTATCATCTGAAATATAAGAATAATCAACTATAAATAAGCTTAAAAACCCAAAATGTAACACCTACCAATGCATGGAAATGGTATTATTTAAAACTACAAGAATAAATTGTATTTTTGCTAGTATCAAAAGAAAAATATACATGTATTCTTTCCAAGAAGGCTTGAAATCCGGCGTATATTTCATAAATATTCTAAGCCTTAAACTTATGAATATTTGGGCGGTTAAAAACAATGAATATATAATTAGCTCTGTCATACTCATATCTCCTATAAAATAACTGGCCCAAATAAAGCTAATTATATTTAATATTAGCATAATCAAATCTATAATATAAACTTTCTTCATACAATTCTCCTTGTAAAAATTTATTAAAAACTATTCTATTATAATGTATTCTATGAAAAAGTAAGAAATCCTTTAAAATATTTTATAAGAAAGAGGCTGTTTCAAAATAAAAAGCCCATAAAAATAGCGTCTACGACGCGTTAAAATCTTTAGTTTTAACTTTCTTTTTTAA
>NZ_JBQCYD010000040.1:0-20603 GCF_052088025.1 Senegalia sp. (in: firmicutes)
AGATGCAGCAACTGAAGTAAGAAGAATATGACAGCTAAGTCAGGAAGCACGCTTTAATAGCAATAACCAATTAGTTTTGCAGGGGTGATAAGAATTATCCTTCGCTAATTATTCTTGAATATATTATAGCATTAGGATATCTCAAATAGAAATTGTAATAAAAATAAAACATGCTTAGAAGACTTAATAAAAAGTGCTTCTAAACATATTATACGAGGGGTGATAGAGATGAATGATTTTTATTACATAAAAAACGGGGATTTAGATGCTTATTTGTTTCATGAAGGAACTTTCTATAAATCTTATGAATTTTTAGGGGCACATCTACTAGATGATGGATATGTCAGATTTATAGTATGGGCACCACGTGCCAAGAGCATAAATTTAATTGGTGATTTTAATGATTGGGGAGAAAATTTATCTCTTAGGAGAATAAAAAATACAGGCTTATGGAATATTTGTGTACAAGGTGTAGCTGAATTTGATAATTATAAATATAAAATAATTTCTCAAGATGATGAAATAAGAATAAAATCTGATCCTTATGCCTTCCATGCTGAAACAAGACCAGATACTGCTTCAAAATATTACAATATAAAGGGCTTTAATTGGAAAGATGATGAGTATTTAGAAAAAAGAAAAACATATAATACCCATGAAAATCCTATGAGCATATATGAAGTGAATTTAGTCTCATGGAAACAACATGAAAATGGTGACCTTTATTCCTACAGAGAATTAGCTGATAGTCTAATAGGCTATGTTAAAAAAATGGGCTTTACTCATATAGAACTTATGCCAATAACGGAACATCCTTATGATGGTTCTTGGGGATATCAAACTACAGGATACTTTGCCCCTACTTCCCGTTTTGGAACTCCTAAGGATTTCATGTATTTTGTAGATAGATGCCACAGAGCAGGAATTGGTGTAATAATTGACTGGGTTCCTGTTCATTTTACTAAAGATGATCATGGGCTTGCAAGATTTGATGGTACATATCTTTTTGAATCTTCCGATACAGTAAAAAGGGAAAATGAAGGTTGGGGTACCTTGAATTTTGACTTTACTAAACCTGAAATAATTAGCTTTTTAATATCTTCTGCAGTATATTTCCTTGATTATTATCATATAGATGGGATTAGGGTAGATGCTGTAGCTTATATGCTTTATCATGACTTTACTGGTAAGGATATAAAAAATATAAATGGTGGACGTGAAAATTTAGAGGCTGTAGACTTTATAAAGAAATTAAATACAGCTATAGATAATTACTATCCTTCAGTACTTAAGATAGCAGAAGAATCTACTACCTGGCCTAAAATTAGTTCTAAAGTTAAAGAAGGTGGGCTAGGTTTTGATTATAAATGGAATATGGGTTGGATGAATGACTCTCTTGATTATATGGAAACTAACCCTCTTTTTAGAAAAGGCAAACACAATGCTCTTACATTTTCTATTCATTATGCCTTTAGTGAAAACTTCATACTACCACTTAGTCATGATGAAGTAGTTCATGGGAAAAAATCACTCTTAGATAAGATGCCTGGTGAATACAATGAAAAGTTTTCAAATTTAAGACTATTATTTTTATATATGTATGCTCACCCTGGTAAAAAGCTTTTATTTATGGGAGCGGAATTTGGACAATTTATAGAATGGAATGAATGGAAAGAATTAGATTGGTTTTTACTTGAGTATGAATCTCATCAAAAAATCAGTAGGTTTATAAAGGATTTAAATAAATTATATAAGGAAGAATCAGCATTTTTTGATTTAGATAGTAAGAGTGAAGGTTTTAAATGGATAGAACATGAAAATTCTGATGAAAGTATCATAGCATTTGAAAGAATAAATAAATTCCAAGAAAAAATTATTGCTATATTTAATTTTACACCAATTGAAAGATCCAACTATCCTATAGGTGTAGATAAAGAGGGAGTTTATAAAACACTTATAACAAGCGATCACAATAGATATGGTGGTGATACTAAAAGAATAAAGCGCTATAAGAGTATCGCTCAACCTATACATGATAGAGATTTTCACATCAATGTTGATTTGCCTCCACTTGGGGGATTAATTTTAAAATATCACATATAACTAGGAGGGTAAGCTTATGAAAAAAGACAAAATAGTTGCTATGTTGCTTGCAGGTGGTCAAGGTTCTAGGCTCAAAAATTTAACAAGTAAAATAGCTAAACCAGCAGTTCCATTTGGAGGAAAATATAGAATAATTGATTTTGCACTATCTAATGCAACTAACTCAGGGATTACAGACATAGGAATTTTGACTCAATATAAACCATTTTTACTTAATACTCATATTTGTGTAGGTAAGGCTTGGGATTTTGATAGAAATAGTGGTGGTCTTAGAATTCTTCCACCTTATACATCAGAAGCTGGAGGAAGATGGTATACAGGTACTGCAAATGCAATATATGAAAATATAGATTTCATAGATGAATTAAATCCAGAATATGTACTTGTATTATCAGGAGATCATATTTATAAGATGGATTATAATAAATTATTAAATATTCACAAAGAAAAAAATTCTGATGTAACTACAGGCGTTATAGAAGTTCCCTGGGATGAAGCTTCAAGATTTGGAATAGTTAATGTAGATGATGATAATAAGATTATAGAATTTGATGAAAAACCAGAAAACCCTAAAAATAATATGGCAAGTATGGGCATATATATGTTTAATTGGGAAGCTTTAAGAAATTATTTATTAGAAGACCATAAGGAT
Source organism: Senegalia sp. (in: firmicutes) (assembly GCF_052088025.1). Classification (NCBI taxonomy): domain Bacteria; kingdom Bacillati; phylum Bacillota; class Clostridia; order Eubacteriales; family Clostridiaceae; genus Senegalia; species Senegalia sp. (in: firmicutes). Next base: position 2,756 of record NZ_JBQCYD010000040.1, read on the forward strand.
GAAAATTCAGATAATGACTTTGGTAAAAACATCCTCCCTAAAATGCTTAATGATGGCAAAAATATGTATGCTTGGGTCTTTAAAGATTATTGGAAGGATGTAGGCACTATAAAAAGTTATCATGAGGCAAATATGGACTTACTTGATGATGATAATACGCTTAATTTATATGATAGAAGCTGGAGAATATATACTAATAATAAAAATTTACCTCCTCAATTTATCTCTTCTGATGCTAAGGTGAGTAAATCTCTAGTAAATGAAGCTTGTGAAGTATGTGGAGAACTTACTAATTCTATTTTATTTCATGATGTTATTATAGAAAAAGGAGCAAAGGTAAATAACTCTGTAATATTATCACAATGTATAATAAAAAAAGGCGCTGAGGTAAATAATGCAGTTGTACTTGAAGGCATGGTAGTTGGAGAAAATAAAAAAGTAGGCACAAAAGATGATGGTAATTTATACTTAGTTTGTGAAGAAGGCATCATAAAACAATAGGGGGCGTAAAATATGAATAAATGCTTAGGTGTAATAACTACAGATGACATAGATAAAAATTTTGGAGATTTATGCAAACATAGATCCTCTTATATGCTTCCATTTGGAGGAAGATATAGAATAATAGACTTTGCTCTTTCAAATATGGTAAACCATGGACTTGGAAATATTGCAGTCTATACAGGTGGTAATATAAGATCTGCATTAGATCATCTAGGAAATGGTAAACCATGGGATTTAGATAGAAGATTTAACGGATTATTTCTCTTTGCACCTACCATAGAAGAAGATTTGATGCTTAACAAAGGAGAAATATCACAATTTTCAAGCACTTGGCAATTTTTTGATAGAATAAAGGAAGAAAATATACTACTTCGTCATCCAAACTATTTAGCTAAGGTTGATATTACAGAGGCCCATAAAAAATTCAAAAAAACCGATGCTGATATTACCTTAGTATATAAAAAAGTAGATGATCCAAAGGGAAATTTAATAAATTCTAATAAATTATACCTAGATGAAGATGAAAATTTATTGGATATTGGCGTTAACCTTGGTACAGAGCATAAATTTAACCACTTTATCCATATGTCTTTTTTCAAAAAAGAAGTATTTTTAAAATTAATCAAAGAATCAAAAGAAAAAGGCGATTCTTTAAGTATGATGGATGCAATCATGAAAAATAAAGACAAGTTCAAAATAAATGCATATGAGTTTAAAGGTCATGTTGAAAATATAATAGATTTAAAAAGTTTTTATGATGCTAATTTAAATTTATTAGATAGAAATATATCTAAAGAAATATTCTATAAGGGTGGTAGGGTCTTTACTAAAACTCAAGATGAGCCTTCTACTTACTATACAGATACAGGTGATGCTTCCAACTCATTTATAGCAAATGGTTGTATCATAAAAGGAAAAGTAGAAAACTCAGTTATCTTTAGAGGTGTTAAGATAGGTAAAAATGCTATAGTTAAAAACTCCATAATAATGCAAAAGACAGTAATAGAAGATAATGCTGTAGTAGTAAATTCTATAGTTGATAAGTCTTCAAATATATCTAAAAATGCAAATATTGCCGGTAGCAATACAGCACCTTTTGTAGTAGAAAAATATGGTAGGGTAACAAACGATTAGAGAGGATTGATCTTATGAAAATATTATATGCAGCTTCAGAAGCTGTACCTTTTATAAAAACAGGAGGGCTTGCAGATGTTGCAGGTTCTCTACCCTTAGCACTTAAAGACTCAGGAGTAGAGATAAGGGTAGTTTTACCCCTTTATGCTAAAATAAAGGATGAATATATTGACAAGCTAAAATTTATAGATGAATTTTATGTAGACTTAGGTTGGAGGAGTCAATATGCTGGAATATATGAATATACATTAGAGGGTGTAAGCTATTATTTCATAGATAATGAATATTATTTTGCTCGTGAAAATCTTTATGGTGAAATTGATGATGGTGAAAGATTTATATTCTTTTCAAAAGCTGTGAGCTTACTTCCAAAGATACTCAAATTTAAACCAAATATAATACATGCAAATGATTGGCATACAGGTCTTATCCCCCTTTATATAAAAGACTTTGCTAAGGGTGATGATTTTTACAAAGATATAAAAACTATTTATACTATCCATAATTTAAAATATCAAGGAGTCTTTCCTCCTGATATATTAGAAGGTGTTGCAGGGCTTTCTATAGATTATTTTAATGAAGAAGCCCTTAAATTTTATGAGAATATAAACTTCATGAAAGCTGGAATAGTTTTTTCAGATGCATTAACTACAGTAAGTAAGTCATATGCAGAGGAGATAAAATATAGTTTTTTTGGAGAAGATTTAGAAGGTATTATAAAAAAACATGAAAATAAATTGTTTGGTATAGTAAATGGTATAGATTATAATAAATATAATCCTCTTACTGATAGTAATATAGATGAAAATTATAATAAAAAGACTATCAATAAAAAGAATGAAAATAAAATAGCTCTTCAAAAATTATATGGCTTACCTGTAAGAAAAGATATACCTCTAATAGCTATGGTGACACGTCTGGTATCTATGAAGGGTCTTGATTTAGTAACACATATACTAGATGAACTATTATGTGAAGATGTTCAATTCATAATGCTTGGCACAGGTGATAAGGAATATGAAGATATATTTAATCAATTTGAAGAAAAATATCCTAAAAAACTAGCTTCTAAAATTTATTTTAATGAAGCAGAAAGTCACAAGATATATGCAGGTGCCGATATGTTTTTAATGCCTTCTATGAAGGAGCCTTGTGGTATAAGTCAATTGATTTCCTTAAGGTATGGTACTATTCCAATAGTTCGTGAAGTTGGTGGCCTAAAGGATACTATAATCCCATATAATCAATATGACGGAAGCGGAAATGGATTTTCTTTTGAAAATTTCAATGCCCATGAATTATTATTTACTGTAAAAAGAACTTTAGATGTCTATAATGATAAAACAAAGTGGGAAAAATTGATGATTAATGCAATGGATTCAAAAAATGATTGGAAAAAATCTTCTAATGAATATATTGAAATTTATGAGCAAGTAATAAAAGAATAGGAGAAATTTATGGACTATAATTCTACAGATAAAAAGCTTGGTCTTATTTATAATGAAGATAAAACCATTGTTAGGGTTTGGTCTCCTCAAAAAGAGGAGATCAAATTAATTATCTATCCAGGCTATAAAACACTTGATAGAGAAATATTTAAAATGAAAAAGTGTCCAGATGGTGTACATGAATATGAGCTTATTGGTGATTATAATGGTTATTTTTATACATTTCTAATAGATGATGAATATGAAGTTACAGACCCTTATTCTATATCATCATCCCCAAATTCCAAGAGATCAGCTATAATTAATTTAAAAGATACAAATCCTCATGGTTTTAAAGATCATCTATCCCCTGATATTAAAATTTGCGATGCTATTATTTATGAGGTGCATATAAAAGATTTTACTATAAATACAGATTCAGAATATAGGGGTAAGTACTTAGGATTTAAATCTAAAATTCCTCATTTAAAGGAACTAGGTGTAAGTCATATTCATCTCATGCCTATATTTGATTTTTTAACTGTAAATGAAGAATCATATGATTTTTATCGTGATGATAATTACAACTGGGGATATGATCCAGAACTATATAATGTACCTGAAGGCTCTTATGCAAGTAAGCCAGAGGATCCTATAAATAGGATAAAGGAATTAAAGGAACTTATAATGACTCTTCACAATGAAGGATTTAAGGTTGTTATGGATGTGGTATACAATCATACCTATAAATCTTATGATAGTAATTTCAATCGTATAATGCCGGGATATTACTATAGAATGAATGGCCATGGAAGATTTTCAAATGGATCAGGTGTTGGAAATGAACTAGCATCAGAAAGACCAATGGTGCGTAAATTTATAATAAATTCCCTTTTGTATTGGCAAGATGAATATAAGATTGATGGATTTAGATTTGATCTCATGGCTCTTACTGACATAGATACAATTGAAAAATCCATAAAGCGTTTAAGGAAAAAGGATCCTGATGTCCTCATATATGGTGAGCCTTGGATGGGTGGTGCTAGCATACTTGAATCTCATAAACATACCATTAAAGGAAGTCAGCAAAACCTATCCTTTGCCTTCTTTAATGATAGATTAAGAAATAGTATAAAGGGTGATAATGATGGAAGTCATCCAGGTTTTGTAGGTGGAAATAGTGTATTACAACTTGATGTAGAAACGGGCATAGTAGGCTCTATTGACTATGATAATCTTCATATAGGATTTACATCTCATCCTAATGAAAGTATAAATTATATAAATAGTCATGATAATTTGATTATTTATGATAAATTTAAAAAATCATTTCCAAATATGGCAAATGAAGATATTGAAAGACTCAATAAATTGGCATTTTCTATAGTTTTTACTGCTCAAGGTATACCATTTTTTCATGAAGGAAATGAATTTTTAAGAACAAAACAAATGGATCACAATTCATACAAATCAAATACAAGCTTAAATGCGCTAGATTGGACTTTAAAGGAAAAAAATAAAGATTTTTATGATTATTTTAAGGATTTAATTTCTTTAAGGAAAAGTCATGATGAATTTAGATTATGTTCTGAAATAAAAATAAAAGAAAAATTAAAATTCTTTCATTATAAAAAAGCTCAAAATGTAATAGTATATACTATAAAAAATAATGATTCTTATCTTTTAGTAGTACATAATGCTAATTTCTTTTCCGCATATTTAGATGAACAAGATTTAAACTTCCATATTAAAAATTGTTATAAGCAAAATAAAAGAGAGTTTTTCATCTCTACTATATTAGATGAAAAAGGCATGAAAAAAGATAGGGCTTACACTTCTTTAAAAAATAAAAAAATAGAAGTGCCCTATCTATCTACAGGAGTATTTGTTCTAAGATAAAGTAAGTTAGATTCCTTGACTAAAGTCAAGGAATCTAATTGTTTTTAGTCATCTTAATAAGTTTTATTCTTTTTCCCTTTATCTTTTCTACTTTGAATATTATATCTTTATAACTTACTATAGGATTATCATTTTCACCAGGTATATCATCAATTAATCCAAGTACAAATCCACCTAATGTATCTGAACCATCTAGGGGTAAATTCACATTCAATTCTTCATTTATTTTCTTTATACTTTCAAGACCATCTATTAAATATATATTGTCATCTAAATATTCTATAGAATGAATCTCTTTTTCAAACTCATCAAATATCTCTCCAACAATCTCCTCTAATATATCTTCAAGTGTAACAAGTCCTGAAAATGAGCCATATTCATCTATTATAATAGCCATATGATTTTGATTTACCTTTAATTCCTTATAAAGTACATCTATCTTTTTGGTTTCTGGTACAAAATGAGCTTCTCTTAGTAAACTCCTTATATTTATTTCATCTTCCTTTTTCTTTTTCATTTCATAAAATATATCTTTTATATAAAGTATTCCTATTATATTTCCATCTTCCATTGCTGGTATACGAGAATATCCTGTTTTGATTATTTCTTCCATTATATCTTCTGTTTGAGTATTTATATCTACTGTAAAAACTTTGTTCTTAGGTGTTCTTATATCCTTTGCAAGCTTATCATCAAATTCAAAAATACGTTCAAGCATCTCTGTTTCTGTAGGATTTAACACTCCATGGCGTCTTCCCTTTCTTATAGTATTTCTTATTTCTTCTTCTGTTATTTTTTCCTCAGCATCTTCTGTGTCAGTTCCTAAAAGTTTTGCTATTATATCTGTAGTCTTTGTAAGTATAAATACTACAGGTTTCATTATCCTTGATAATATATTTATAGGTCTTGCTGTAATAAGTGCTGTTTTTTCAGTGCTCGCAAGTGCTATTCTCTTTGGTACTAATTCACCAAAGACAAGCGTAATAAATGATAGTATTATAGTTCCAAGTACTATTGCTATTTGATTGCTGAAGCTAGCCACAAAGGGAAGGCCTGTAGCTTGTAAAAGTTCTCCAAATGGTTTTGAAATGGTAACTGCTGCTGATGCACTAGCTAAAAATCCAGCAAGTGTAATACCCACTTGTATTGTAGCTAGAAATTTACTGGGGTTTTGTGTTACTTTTAAAAGTGTCTTCACCCTTTTATCATTTTCATATCTCTTTGATTTATATTTTTCCCTATCTATTGAAACAAGCGCAAACTCTGCTGCTGCAAAAAATCCATTTAATATTACAAGTATTAATATAAGTACAAAATCCATCAACTTCACTCCTTAAGGCATATTACAAATAATATACCCAAAACACACAAAATAATTAATATTTAAGAAATGTTATCATGAATTTTGTTCCAGATCCCTTTGTGCTTTCTGCTTCTATTATCCCATCATGACCTTCTATTATTGACTTTGAAAGAGCAAGTCCTATTCCTACTGAATCACTATTTGAATTTTTGGCCTTATAAAATCTTTTAAATATATGAGCTAAATCTACTCTATCTATTCCCTCGCCAAAATCTTCTATTTCTATCCTCTTATATATTGGTGTTTCTATTAGTCTTATATTTATATAACTGCTTACTTTACTATGATCTATTGCATTTACAAGCAGATTAATAATAGCTTCCTTTATCCAATAAAAGTCATGTTCTAAATATAAGCTATTTTCTCCATCAACTTCTATATTTATATCTTTATATGTTTTCCTTTCATTTACTGCTTCTATTGCTGATTTGATGGTACAGTTTAAATCTAAATTTTCTTTTTCAAATTTTATAGCTCGGGCATCAAGCCTTGCAAGTTTAAGTAGACTTTTTATAAGCCATTCTATACGCTCTAATTGTTTTCTATTGTTTTCTAGAAAGAGTAATTGTTTTTCCCTTGGCAGTTCCTTTTCTGTAAGTATATCGTTATATACAATCATTGATGATAAGGGAGTTTTCAATTGATGAGATATATCAGATAATAAATCCACTAAAAAATTCTTTTCTTCTTTTAACTCATCTAAATTACTTTTTATAATATTTGTCATAGAATTAAACGATGATATGAGTTTTGGAAAATCACCTTCCTTATCATCTTCAGGGAATGTTTTAAAATCTCCCTTTACTATATCTTTTGCCCTATCAGATATCTTTCTTATTTTCATATAAAAATATTTATTTTCCAGATAATTAAATATAAATAATATCAATAATAGAAATATAAAAATAATAATAAAAATTATATTGTTTTCTTTGTAGCTTTTATCTAGATTTGGAAATAATGAATTTTCTAGTTCAGGAGTTATACCATATTCCTTTAAAGTTTTTCTTGCCTGTATTCTTTCTTCTTCACTTCTACTACTTGTTATACTAGGTATTATTTGATCTGCAAGCTCAGGATCAGATTCACTAACTTTCATAAGTACATTTCCAAAGCTATCTATGTAATCTCTTTTTAAATTATTATAGTAGATATTTAAAGCTACAAATGAAACAGAAGTAAATATAATCATGATGATTAAAAGTATAATTAGCCTATTTCTCATTATCCCTACTCCTTTATAAGTTCTTTTTCCCAAATATAGCCCAGTCCTCTTTTAGTAGCTATATATTTAGGATTTTTATAATCATCTTCTATTTTTTCTCTAAGTCTTTTTATATACACAGATAAGGTATTTTCATCAAAAAAAGCCTCTTCATCTTGGGATAAAAAATTTAATATAGTATCTCTTTTAGATAATTTTTGTGGATTTTTAATGAAAAATAATAAGAGCTTATATTCAAGTGCTGTGAGATTTACTTCTTCTTTGTTCTTTTTTATTATCATATTAGAAATATCTATTTTCAAATCCCCTGACCTATATTTATCGTTTGTTTCATTATTTGTACTTCTTCTAAGTATTGCCTTTATCCTTGAATTAAGTTCTCCTACTCTAAAGGGCTTTGTAATATAATCATCCCCACCTATATCAAGTCCAAGCACAATATTTACCTCTTCATCAAGTGCTGTTAAAAATATTATGGGCACATCACTTATCTTTCTTATGTATTTACATAAATCATATCCACTTCCATCTGGTAAGTTTATATCTAAAAGTATCAAATCTATTTTTTCTTTTTCATATATTTCTTTGCTTTCACTTATTGTTGTAGAACTATATACTTTATATCCTTTTTCTTTCAAAGAAAATTCTATTCCCATTGCAAGTGCCTTATCATCTTCTACTAAAAGAATAGTTTCCATATATTTCACCTCTCTATTATCTTTATTATAACAAAAAAGGTGATTAGTAATCACCTTTTATTGTCTCAATTAAATTATCCTTTTTTATCTTTGCTAATGGATATTGTACTGAAAGTATTCCTATTAATATTACAGCTACAGTAGCTATTAAAATCATATTAAATGGTATCATCCAAGAATCCATTTCTCTTATTCCACCAATACCATAATACATTACATATGAAAGTAAAGACCCTACTATAGATCCATATATTAATCCCATTACCCCATATAACATTCCTTCTATTACTACCATCTTTTTAAGCGATTTCTGAGTAAGTCCAATTGACCTAAGTGTAGCAAATTCTCTTTTTCTTAAAAGTATATTTGTGGTAATTGTATTTATTATATTTACACTGCCTATAAGAGAAACCACTATTACAAATCCATATAGTAATATTTGAATCATCAATTTAGCTGACTTTGCCTGTCTATTCATATCTATATGATTTATTATATTTAAACTTGGTTCGTCTTTTATTATTCTTTCTAATTCATTTATTGCCACATCTTCATTTTCTACCTGATCTAATATTATATTTAAGTTTATAGGTTCTATCATCTCTTCATTTAATAAATTCTTTGCTACTGCTTCTGATGTAATAAGTTTCAACCCTTGTACACTGCTTCTAAAATAGAACACATCTTCTTTCACTATAGCAATAACTTCTACTTCTTTATCTATTTCTCTTGTTTTCTCTTCAAATCCTTGTTCTTCAACTTCTTCATAATAAATAAGATCATTTAAATTTATTTTATCTCCTACTTTTATATCTGCTATGGGACCATAATATGAATTTTCAGTTTCATAATTATATACAGTGTTTCTCTCTATAAGTATGACTCCATTTTTATTATTCATTTCATCTATATCAATATTTCCTGACTCTAGATACTTTTTAGATACTTCTAATGCTGATTTATCATATATATTTATGGAACCTTGTATATCAGTTTTGCCATTTTCACTTGAATCTTTATAAATTTCTTGACCTCCAAGTTCCTCTACTTTTTTAATCTTACTATCACTATTTATTTCCATATTAAAATCATAAAAATTATATACACCATATAACTTTTTAGTTACAGGCATATCTTTAATTTCTTCTATCATTTCTTTTTTTATAAATTCTTCTGTATTAAATCCATTTGTATCTCTTCCTATAGAAAAATGGATATTATCTGATTCTGTAGGGCTATCAGTTACGCCTGTAGCCATATCTACAAATGATGAAAATGTTAGAAATAAAACTACAGATATAACTATTGAAAATACTGTTATTCTATATCTTTTCTTATTTCTCTTTATATTTTTATATGCAAGTTCTCCTTCAAATCCTAAAATTGATTTAAAAACTATAGATAAAAATCCTCTTTTTCTATTTATCTTTTCTTTTTTAATAGATTTTCTATTACTTATAGCAAGTAACGGTGATACTCTCCCTGCAAATACTGCAGGTAATAATGCGGATATATAAATAGATGCAATCCCTAATACAGCACTACCTATTAAAATTAATGGTGAGATAGTAAGTTTTATAAATTGTAAATCCACTTCTCCCATAATGGTTTTAAACGCAATATCAATAGCATAAATTGCAAGTACTCCAAATAACAAACCTACAGGAATCCCTATAATAGATAATAATGTAGCCTCTCTTAAAACTATTTTTCTAATTTGTTTTGGTGTTGTTCCTACTGCGCGAAGAAGTCCAAATTCCTTCATTCTTTCTACTACTGATATTTGAAATGAATTATATATTACTGCTATGGTTGATATTATTACAATGCCTATAATCACTCCTACAACTAAATATAAACCAAATAATTCATTTGTATCTCCTGCACCTTGTAGTGAAAGTAAAAAGTTGTTTTTTATGATATCTTCTTCATCTACTAAACTACTTAATTCTTCTACAGTTTTTCTTAAATTTACTTTTTCATCTATTTCTACAAGTAAAATGGTTTCGTCTATATTTTCGCCATCACCTACTGTATATATATTCCCTTCTCCATTCATTTGATTTAATACATTATCTTCTAAAATACCTACTAATCTATATTCTTTATTATTTATATTAATCATACCACCAATATCTGCACCAGGTTCTATATATCTAAGTAACCACTTTTGTATTGCTACTTCTCCTTTTTCATTTGGAAAACTTCCCTTTTCAACCTTAACAGGTAATAATTCTAAAGCTTCTCCTGTCCCTATCGTTTCTATAACATTTATCTTATCGTCAACTTTAAATGCTTCTCCTATAGAATATAACCCACTTCTTGATACTTTAGGATTGTTTTTTATTTTTTCTATTAAATCTTCATCCGGATTAGAATATTGTAGATGTGCAGAACCAAATGAATTTTTTGTATCTTCAATTTGAGCTTCTTGCATAGATTTAAAGAATAATCCAATTGATGAAATAAGTGAAACTGAAAGTATTATCCCAACTATTGTAAGTATTGCTCTTTTTTTATTTTCCTTTAAATATTTCTTTGTAATCCCTTTATATGATGTAATCATTTTATCACCCCTATTCAGCCTTTAGATATTCATCAGAAACTACAATTCCATCTTTAATTGTAATCACCCTATCTGCCATTTCTGCTATATTTAATTCATGGGTTATGAGTATCAGTGTTTGATTGAATTTTTTTGCTGTGAATTTTAATAATTCTATTACTTCCTTTGATGTTACACTATCTAAGTTTCCTGTAGGTTCATCTGCTAGTATTATTGAAGGTTTATTAAATAATGCTCTTCCTATAGCTACCCTTTGTTGTTGGCCACCTGATAATTCTGATGGTAAATGATTCTTTCTATCTTTCATTCCAAGTATAGAAAGAAGTTCATCTAAATAATCTCTACTTATTTTTTCATTATCCAAAAGTTGAGGTAATGCAATATTTTCACATACATTTAATATGGGTATAAGATTGAAAAATTGAAATATAAATCCAACCTTTCTTCTTCTAAATATAGCTAATTTTTCTTCCTTATAATCATAAATATCTTCAGAGTCAATTATTACCTTTCCACTTGTTGGTTTATCAAGCCCTCCTAATAAATGCAGTAATGTAGATTTGCCTGAACCTGATGCTCCTACAATTGAGACAAACTCTCCTTTTTTAATAGATAAATTTATATCTTTTAATGCCTCTACTTTTGTATCTCCTGTGATATAAGTCTTATTTAAATTTTCTACTTTTAATATCTCCATTAACTTTTCCTCGCTTTCTTTTATCTTTCTAACATCATTATATTGTGTAACGATGTTAGAAACCATATCTACTGCCTTACAATAATTCTTTTTATCTTACACTTTTGTAAGTTTAATATCATATTTCCTTGCAATAATTATAAAAGAGGATTAATATAGTATAAGTAATACATATAATATAGGGGTGAAAAAATGTTTTTAATAGAATTGTTTAAGACTTTGATTTTAGGGATAGTTGAAGGGATTACAGAATGGCTTCCTGTAAGTAGTACAGGGCATATGATTTTGGTTGAAGAATTTATAAAGTTAAATTACTCAGATGCATTTAAAGAAATGTTTTTTGTAGTTATACAATTAGGTGCTATCATGGCTGTTGTAATTTTGTTCTTTCATAAATTAAATCCTTTTTCTCCTAAAAAGACGAGAAAAGAAAAGATAGATACAGTTAATATTTGGATTAAAGTTGTAGTTGGTGTAGTTCCTGCAGCAGTTTTAGGCTTGCTTTTTGATGATTGGTTAAATGAGCATTTATATAATTATCAAACTGTAGCTATTATGCTAATATTTTATGGAATATTATTTATAATAGTTGAAAATATGAATAAGGGTAGAGATGGTAGCATAAAATCCTTTAAGGATTTGAGCTACAAGACTGCATTTTTAATAGGAATGTTTCAAGTTTTAGCACTTATTCCAGGTACATCCAGATCAGGAGCTACTATTATAGGTGCCATTATACTTGGTACTAGTAGATATATTGCTGCTGAATATTCATTCTTTTTATCTATTCCAGTAATGTTTGGAGCAAGTGCATTAAAGCTTTATAAATTTGGTTTTGATTTTTCAAGTGAGGAGTTTATTATACTTATATTTGGTATGGTTGTGGCATTTTTTGTATCCATTATATCTATCAAATTTCTACTTTCATATATTAAAAATAATGACTTTAAAGCCTTTGGTTGGTATAGGATAATACTTGGTGTTATTGTACTTAGCTATTTCCTTATTTTCACATAAAAAAAGCATTCCTTTTGGAATGCTTTTTTTATGATACCCTTATTCCTATTTTATTTTTCAAATAGTTAAAGGTCATACTTCTCATACTAGTTACAGGATACATTTCTTTTAAATTGCCTTCATATACTATTTCACTTTCTATATCTAATAAATTTTCCGGTCTTACTAAATTTCTAGATATATTCAAATCTACAATATAACTTTCATTTAATATGTAATATACAAATTCAGAACATAAAAATCTCTCATCTGAAAGTATTTCTTTATTTAAAAGTATATATAAAAATCCTTTATAATTATACTTATACATCTCACTATTTGCTGTGAATTTATCTAAAAGTTTTACTGCATTTTCATATTGTTCCTTGCTTACTTCTACTTGCATTATTCTACCCGGTAAGTCTCTATGAAATCTAAAGATACCTTTATCAAATTCTTCGTGCTTAAATATACCTATAAAAGGATTATAAGCTTTTTTTCTACTGAAACTATACATATTATGTAAACTTTTATCTAGAGAAAGTGAGGCATGAGTATAGTTGTCATTTTTAAATAATTTTATTAATTTTGAAATGGCTGTATTAGGACTTGTAAGGACTACATATAAATAATATTTTTGCATAATTTCTGCTCCTTTATTTGAACTATACTTTAATTATACACTATAATCTATATGTAATCCATTACAATTAAATTACTTTTCTATTGTCTTATTACTTCTACATCATATCCATCTGGATCTGTCACAAAGTAATATTTAGGCTTGCTTCCAGGAAGACCCATAAGTTCTGTTACTTGATAACCCATATCAATATGTCCTTTTCTTGATTCCTCTAAATCAGGAGTTGAAACTGCAATATGTGCAAATCCATTTCCTATTTCATATGGTTTATCTGGATTATAATTATAGGTTAATTCTATCTCATAGTTTTCTTCCTTGTCTGTTAAATAAACTAATGTAAATTCTGATTCTGGAAAGTCTTTTCTTGAGCTTTCCTTAAAACCCAAACCTTCCTTGTAAAATTTAAGTGACTTATCTAAATCCATTACTCTAATACATGTGTGTAACATTTTGTAATCCATCTAATTTCCTCCTTTATTTTAATTGCTTTATAAATTCTTCTATATTATTTATAGGCATATTACATGCATAATTTTCACAAATATATGCAGTTGTTTTGCCATCTACTAATTCTCTATTACCCATTATTACTGTTGTAAAAGGTAAATATCTTTTATTTATTTCACTTATCATAGATTTATATAGTTCATCTTCCCTTTCATGAGCTATAATGATATTTTTGCCATTTTTTAAATAATCCATATAAGTAATCAAGAAAAATGAATGGGCACTAGGCATGTCACTTATATCCTGACCAAATGATTTTATCATCATTTCATATTTTTTCATGTAAGATTCATCTTCTAGCATTTTAGATAATTTAATCATATTAAATCCAGCCACTGAATTTCCTGAAGGAATTGCTCCATCATATATTTCTTTTGGCCTTAATATTAATTCTTCTGAATCATGACCATTTATAAAAAATCCTCCATTTTCATCATCCCAAAATAGTTCAAAAGTGTCATCCATCAATTTCTTAGCCTTTTTTAGATATTTCTTTTCAAAGGTAGCTTCATACATTTCAATTAAACCCCAAGTTAAAAAAGCATAATCTTCTAAATAACCCTCATATCTTGCTTCACCATCACGGTATCTTGCAAGTAACCTAGTCTCTTCAAATAATTTATCATATATGAAATCTATAGATTTTTTAGCTACATTTATAAATAATGCTTTATCTAATATCCTACCACCAAAAGCTAGGGCTGCTATCATAAGTCCATTCCAAGAGGTCAGTATCTTATCGTCCTTATGAGGATGAATTCTAGTCTCTCGCTTGTAAAATAACATATCAGCATAGGCGTGAATTCTATTTGTCATATCCGGAGATTTTTCAAGTAAGGCTAAATCATGCTTTATGAGATTTGGTATGTTTTCACCTTCAAAATTCCCTTGATCTGTAATATCAAAATAATTACAAACTAACTCTCCTTCTGCTTCACCTAATAATTCTTTTACTTGCCTTTTGCTCCAAACATAAAACTTACCTTCTACTCCTTCACTATCTGCATCTTCTGCTGAATAAAAGCCACCATCTTCACTAGTCATATCACGAATTATATAGGTAAATATCTTCTCTGCTACTTCCTTATATAGTTCTTTTTTTGTTAATTGATAGCCTTCTAAATAAGCATAGGCTAAAATTGCATTGTCATAGAGCATTTTTTCAAAATGTGGAACTAACCATTTCTTATCCACTGAATATCTAGAAAATCCAAAGCCTATATGATCAAATATTCCACCCTTATACATAGAATCAAGTGTTTGCTCTATCATTTCTAATGCTTCTTTATTTTTATTTTCCTTATAGTATCTGATTAAAAACATTAAATTATGACCCATAGGAAATTTAGGAGAGCTACCAAAGCCTCCATATTGCCTGTCAAAGTTTTCTGATTTTTCTTTAAAGGCCTTATCAAGCACTTCTTTTGATAAGTCACCTTCACTATTAGTATTGCTATTAATCCTACTTAATTTAGCTATTATATCTTCACTGTTTTCAATTAAATCTTCTCTTTTTTCCTTCCAAGCTCTATTTATATTATATGAAATATCCATAATACCTACCCTATCTAATATAGAACGCTTTGGAAAGTATGTTCCTGCAAAAATGGGCTTTTTATCAGGAGTTAAAAATACATTCATAGGCCAACCACCAGATCCTGTCATGGCTTGAGTTATTGTCATATAAATATTATCTAAATCAGGTCGCTCTTCCCTATCTACCTTTATAGATACAAAATATTCATTTAAAAGTTCTGCAACCTGCTCATCTTCAAAACTTTCACGCTCCATTACATGACACCAATGACATGTTGAATATCCTATAGATAAGAATATAGGCTTATCTTCTTTTTTAGCCTTCTCAAAGGCTTCTTTCCCCCAGGGATACCAATCCACTGGATTATGTGCATGTTGAAGTAAATATGGACTCTTTTCATTTATCAATCTATTTGTATGTTTTTTATTCAAATCATCACATCCTATTTTTATGGTATTACTATTATTACCCATTTAAATAGGATTATATAAATAATCTTAACTTTCAATGCCTTTTCTTGCTTCTACTCCTTTTGTATAATAATGCTTAATTTCCTTCATTTCTGTCACTAAATCTGCTATTAAAATTAATTCATCCGGAGCATATCTTCCAGTTATCACTAATTCTATATTATCCTTTTTCTTCTTTATCATTTCTAATACATCTTCTATAGTAAATAATTTATAAAAGAGTCCTATTGTAAGTTCATCTAATACTACTAAATCATAATCACCTTTTTCAAGTATTTCACTACATTCTTTTATTCCAACATTTGCACATTCTATATCTTCTATTTCAGGATCTTTATCTATAAAGCAAGTCCTACCAAATTGCTCTATTTCAAAATTAGGTAGATATTCTGCTGCTTTTACTTCACTGTATTTCATTCCCTTTACAAATTGGCCAAAAAATACTTTCTTTCCTGCACATACTGCCCTTAGTGATAGTCCTAATGCTGCTGTTGTTTTCCCTTTTCCATTTCCAGTATAAATATGAATATAACCTTTCTCCATTAAACTCATCCTCTCTATATTCCTTTAGTATATATTCTACAAAACTATTACAAACCCTCTAAATATTATGTATTTTAAAAAACAAGAAGCATCCTAGGATACTTCTTGTTCTTTTAATATTCATATTCAGATCTATTGTTAATATTAAACTTACTAAAGGTAATTGATATAAGCATTCCTATAATAGCAGGAACTAACCATCCAAATCCTTTATCCCAAAATGGTAATATATTTATAATATTATCAAAAATAGGTGAATTTACACCTAAGGATTTTAATCCATCCATTATGCTTACAAGCAAAGTACCATACACTGCACCTATATAAATAACTTTGTTTTTAATAAAATCATCAAGTAAATTTAATACAATTAATATTATGGCTACTGGATATATTACAGCAAGTATTGGTTCTGAAAATGCAACTATACTTTCTACACCTAAATTTGCTATAAGAGCACTTATTATAGTAGCTGTTATAACTGATGCTTTATAGCTTAACTTTCCATTTGTTATATCACTAAAAAAATTACCAAAAGTAGCAATAAGTCCAACTGATGTTGTAAGACATGCTGCCGATACACAAATTCCTAAAACAACCTTACCCATTTCACCTAAAATACTTGCTACTATAGATATTGTTAAATTTGTCTTTGTTATGTCAGATTCAAATACAGAGCTTGCTGTAGCTCCTAGATATAAAAGTCCTCCATATACTAGCACAAGACCTATTGAAGATATGAGTCCTGCTTTTAATGTGACCTTTAATTGTGATTTTTTATCCTTATATCCCTTTTCAAGTAGAGAATTAAATATTATTCCTCCAAATATTATGGCTCCTAATGCATCCATGGTCTGATAACCTTCTGTAAAGCCGTTAGCAAAGGTATTTATACTAGCTGAATTTATAGGAGTGCCAATTGGCATAGTTACACCCTTATAAATTATTATAGATAACATTATAAGGAGTATTGGCGTTAATAATTTTCCTATTCTATCTATTATCCCTGTAGGTTTTATTGTAAGAAATAAAGTAAGTGAAAAGAATATTATAGAAACAAGTATTGGACTTACATTTTCAAATATAGGGCTTATACCCATTTCATAAGTGGTAGCACCTGTTCTTGGAACACCTAATAGTGGTCCCAATATTACTATAATAATTATTCCAAATATTTTACCAAAATTCGAGCTAATTTTACTCGCAAAATTTTCTAAAGTTCCTCCTGCTTTTGTTATTGCAATAATTCCAAGTAAAGGCATACCTATACCAGTTAGGAAAAACCCTAGCATAGCACTTATCCAATCATCTCCTGCGCTGATACCTATAGAAGGTGGGAATATCAAATTACCTGCCCCAAAAAACATTGCAAATAAAGCAAGGCCTATTATAAGTGAATCCTTATTATTGTTTTTTATCATAATTAACCCCCAATTCAATTAATACATCTATCTTACCATATCCTATTGCCATTTAAAATTGTTTAAAAATTAATTAAAAGTAATATTTTTCAAATATTGTGAAAATTATATCTATATCTTCCTACATCTACTAAAATGATTAATTAATCTAAAATGAGGTATAAATATATAGATAGTTGCAGAATGTGATTTTTAAAAATATCTGTGTTATCCACAAG
>NZ_JBQCYD010000041.1:0-20295 GCF_052088025.1 Senegalia sp. (in: firmicutes)
AAGCATCTGACTGAGTCTTACTTTATCTATGTAATTTTTAGGGTGCAAACTCTAAATAACATGACTTAATTAATTTTAAGTATAAATCCAGTGACGATAGCGAAGGGGTCACACCTGTTCCCATCCCGAACACAGAAGTTAAGCCCTTCAGCGCTGATGGTACTTAGGTGGTAACGCCTTGGGAGAGTAGGACGTTGCTGGTTTTTTTGTTGTATTAAATCGAAATATGTAATATAATCAGAGTTATAAGTATTACTTATAACTCTGATTTTTTTAGAGTAAATATGGTTGGAAGGGGTATGTATAGAAATGGTTGAATCTTTTAATAAAGGATTATCTTTTGATGAATTTTTAAATAAATCTGATGAAGATGACAGAAATAAAACATTAGAAATGTATGAGAATATAAAGTTAGATGATGACTTGATAAAAAGTATCATGAATATAAAAAATGAAATCAATATACTAGCTTGTGCTGAAATGTGGTGTCCAGATTGTGTAATAAATTTACCAGCTTTAAAGAAAATGAAGGATTTAAATGATAATATAAATATATCGACTATTAAAAGAGATGGTTATGAAAATGAATTTGAAAAAATACCTACTTTTATAATTTATGATGAAAAATTCAATAAATTGGGTAGATTTATTGAAAGACCAATAACTATAAAAGAAGTAGAAAAAACAGGAACACAACCTGAAATAATTGTAGCAAAAAAGAAATATAGAAAAGGTGAATATATAACAGATACAATAAAAGATATAATAAATATAATTAATTTAAAGGGAGAATAAAATGAAAAATATAAGAAAAAAAATAATGATAAATGGTTTGATTTTAGGATTATCTATATCCACATTAACCTTTTCATTTATGCCAGATAGAGCTTTAGCGGATGAAAATAAATATAATGTAAATGAAGATGGTTATATTTCACAACCTTCTACAAATTGGGGTTTATATAAACAAGAAGAAAAAGTTAAAGGAATATTTGTAACTGGTCATTCCTATGCACATCCAACTAAATTTGATGAATTGTTAGATTTAGCTAATAGAACAGAAGTAAATTCAATGGTTATTGATGTTAAAGATGATGGAGGAATGTTATCATATAAATCTGATGTACCACTTGCAATAGAAGCTAATACAAATGATGTTGTAATAATGAATGATAGAGATTTTTTTGCTGAAAGAATGAAAAAATTAATTGATAATGATATCTATCCAATAGCTAGAATAGTTACATTTAAAGATAGGGTATTAGGTTCTGCTAGAACTGATCTTGCTATAAAAAGCAATGGTGGTGGAGTATGGAGAGATAATAAGGGAAATACTTGGTTAAATCCATACAATGAAGAGTCATGGGAGTATCCTATTCAATTAGCAGAAGAAGCTGCACTTTTAGGATTTAAAGAAATACAATTTGATTATGTAAGATTTCCAACTGATGGGAATAGAGGTGATATAAACTATGGACAAGCTGGAGAAGATAAAACTAAAGCTGATGCTATAAAGGAATTTTTAGCATATGCAAGAGAAAGATTACACGATAAAGGAGTAAAGGTATCTGCAGATGTATTTGGGGATATAATTTCTGTAGAAGGTGATTCTACCATAGGACAGCAATTAGAATTGTTAGGTGCAAATACTGATATTTTAAGTCCGATGGTTTATCCTTCTCATTATGGGTTAGGCTTTTATGGTGTAGCATATCCTGATACAAAACCTTATGAAATAGTTAATAGGGCTATGGAAGATGCAGTAAAAAGATTAGACTCTATACCTGAAGATGAGAGAGCTATCATAAGACCTTGGCTTCAAGATTTTTCTGCTCCTTGGCTTAGAAATTCATATGGAGCAAATTATATAACTTATGGTCCAGAACAAGTAAGGGCACAAATAAAGGCAACTTATGATGCAGGACTTGAAGAATGGATATTGTGGAATGCTGCAAATAGATATACAGAAGGCGCTCTTGAAAAGGAATAAGCTAAAAGGAGTTTGTTATGAATAAAAAAATGTTTAATACTTTAGTTGGAGAATCTATATATTTTAAACCTATAAATATTGATGATGCTCTAGAAATACATGAATATGCATCTGATGAAAATGTATCAAAATTTATTGGATGGAAATTAGCTAAAAATGTAGATGATACTAGAGAGATTATTAGAGATATATTAAAAAAAGAAGAATCAGGTTTTGGTGTTTATGCATCTATTGTTCTTAAAAATAGTGAGAAAATTATAGGTACATGTATGGTTTTTGACTTTAATTTAGAAACAAATAATGCAGAAGTTGGTTATGTTTTAAATGCAAAGCATTGGAATAAGGGATATGGTAGTGAAATGATTAGTCTTATAAATGACTATGCATTAAAAGAACTTAAACTTCATAAACTCCATGCCTATGTAACAGATACTAATATTGGATCGAGTAAAATATTAGAGAAAAATGGTTTTAAATTAGAAGGTCACTTTAGGGATTATTATGTTATAGATGACAAATATTATGATGGACTATTTTTTGGTAAAATATTAGATTAATTAATCTTATTATTAATTGCCTAGAATATAAAATAAAAGGTATTGCTATTGTTATTGAAAAATGATAGAATACCATATATAGAGTTACTAAACAAAATATACACAAAATGTTGTGTATATTTTGTTTTTGCTAATATATAATGGGTATTATATATTAGAGAAAAATTTAGGAGGTTTTGTCATGATCAATGTAATGAAAAGAGATAAGTCTTTAGTTCCTTTTAATGCACATAAGATTAAAAGAGCTATAGAAAATGCTATGGCTGAAACAAAAAAAGGTGTGGATCAAAATTTAAGTAAAGAAATTACTGACAAAATAGAAGAATTAATAATTAGAAAAGATATGAATGTATTTGTAGAAGATATTCAAGATATGGTAGAAAATGAACTTATGGATAGTCCAAGAAAAGATGTTGCCAAAAGATACATAATCTATCGTTTTGAAAAAGGTAAAAGTAGAGGCTCTAAGAAAAAGGAATCTAGACTTTTATCTGATCAATTCATAAGTGAATATAAGCATAGAACTTCTCCCATGAAACAGTTAGGAGAATTTATATATTATAGAACTTATTCTAGATGGATACCAGAAGAAGGAAGACGTGAATATTGGTGGGAAACCGTAAGACGTGCTGTGGAGTACAATTGTAGTTTGGTACCTACAACTAGAGAAGAAGCAGAAAAATTATATGATAATATATATAATTTAAGACAATTTTTATCTGGAAGAACATTTTGGGTAGGTAATACTCCAGTTGCAAAACATTATCCAATGGCTAATTATAATTGCTCCTTCCAAGTAATTGAGGATTTTGAATCATTTAGAGATTTATTTTACTTATTAATGGTGGGTTCTGGTGTTGGTGTAAGGGTATTAAAAGATGATGTAAAACTTTTACCAAAAGTGAGATCAAACTATGAACTTATAAATGAAGATTATACTCCTATAGAAAAGCATGAAAGAGAAGATAGTACAAGTATAGAATTCCTTCATAATGATACTGCTAAAATCACAGTAGGTGATAGTAAGGAAGGTTGGGTGCAATCATTAGATTACTATTTTAAACTTATTTCAAGTAATGAATATAGAAATATAACTACAATAGTAGTAAATTATGATAATGTACGTCCTCAAGGAGAAAAACTTAAAACATTTGGTGGTACAGCTAGTGGTCATCAAAGTCTTAAGAATATGTTCTCTAAAATAAATAAAGTTATAATGAAACTTGGAATTATATTTGGAGAGAAAAAGATAAAACTTAGACCAATTGATTGCCTAGATGTGGCAAATATAATTGGTGAAAATGTAGTTGTTGGTGGTAAACTATCATATGCTTCCAACTAAAAAAACTCTTTTAACTCATGGGAACTCCTTTAAATAGGACAATCATGATCCAAGCCTATAAATTACTTCATCTCTACTTAATAATTGGAGGTGAAAATGTGCCGAAAAAGAATTTCTATGTATATGAATGGTTCATAATAGATTCATTTGAGATTTTTTATGTTGGAAAAGGTACAGGAAGAAGAAAATTAGAATTACACAATCGTAGCAAATACTTCATGAATATTTATAATAAATATAATTGTGCTGTTCGTCTTCACAAGCAGAGCTTAACTAATGAAAAAGCCTGTAAGGAAGAAATAAAAAGAATAGCTGAGTTGAAAGCTGTAGGGCAAGCAAGATGCAATTTTACTACGGGAGGAATAGGGTTTGCTGAAGGTTCTTTAAATCCCACAGCAAAAAAACCTCATTATGGAGATGAAAATGGCATGAGAACCCAAAATATAGATTTTTCTGGGGAAAATAATCCTTTCTATGGCAAGAAACACACAGAAGAAACTAAAGAAAAAATTTCTGAGAATAGAAAAGGTAAAGGTGCTAGATTTGGAAAGGATAATCCTATGTATGGAAATGGTACTCTCATTAAAGGTGAAAGAAATGGTATGTTTGGTAAAAAAGGATTTAAGCATCCAAATTCAAAAATGTATGAAGTTATATATTCACCTACTGAGAAAGATATATTGACATATAAACAATGCGAAAAAAAGTTTGGGATAGCTTTTTCAAGAATCTATATAGATGGTGGAGTTCTTCATTATAAAAAGAAAACACCAAACTCAATTTATGAAGGTTTAGAAGTGAAACGGTTGAAGTAATTTATAGGAAGGTGCAACGACCATCGAAAGTGTAGCGTAAAAGCTAATAAACGAGTAGAGTAGGGCCAAGTGGTGGGTAAGAATCCCTTAAATCGAAACGGAGAGGACAAAGTATACTTTGTCAAGATATGGTCTGATCTATATGGCAACATATAGCAGTAGTTAATTCTACGGAGTATGAATAACGAACATACTTGAACACAAATGGTGAGAAGAACGGCTGAAATTGTTTTGGTAGATCCAGAAGATAAAGAGGCAATAGATGCTAAAACAAATCTATATAAGCAAATTGATGGTCAATGGATAGTAGATAAAGATATAATCCATAGACAAATGAGTAACAACTCAATATATTACAGAGAAAAACCAACACGTGAGAGATTACATTGGCAATTAGAAAAAATGAGATATTCAGGAGAACCAGGTTGGGTAAATGAAGTAGCTGGTGCAAAGAGAAGACCAAATATGAATGGTGTTAACCCGTGTGGAGAGATTTTACTTGATTCTAGAGGCCTATGTAATTTAACTACTATAAATGTATATTCATATGTAGATAATGAAAGCAACTTAGATTTAGAAGGTTTAAAAGAAGCTCAAAGATTATCAGCAAGAGCAGGATATAGAATGACTTGTGTAGAACTTGAACTTCCAAAATGGGATAGGGTTCAACAAAGAGATAAATTAATAGGCTGTTCACTTACTGGATGGCAAGATATGGTTAATGCTACAAATATGGATAATGAAGAACAAGCTAGAGTTTTAAATGAACTGAGACTAGCAGCAAAAGAAGCTTCTACTGAGTATGCTGAAGATATAGGAGAAAATGTTCCATTACTTGTTACAACAGTGAAACCTGAAGGTACGCTAAGTCAATTACCTACTGTATCAAGTGGAGTTCATTATTCACATTCTCCATATTATATTAGACGTGTAAGAATAAATGCAGATGATCCATTGGTTAAGGTATGTGAGGAGCTAGATTATCCAATAAAACCAGAAGTAGGCCAAGATTATGATACTTGTACTACTAAGGTAATAGAATTCCCTGTAAAATCTCCAGATGGGAAAACTAAATATGATGTATCTGCTATAGAACAATTAGAAAATTATAAGATGTTCATGGAAAATTATGTGGAGCATAACTGTTCAATTACTATTCATGTAAGAGATCATGAGTGGGATGAAGTTGAAGAATGGGTATGGAATAATTGGGATGATGTTGTAGCTTTATCTTTCCTTTCACTTGATGATAATTTCTATGAATTACTTCCATATGAAGCAATAGATGAAGAGGAATATAACAAAAGAGTAGAAATAATGAAGCTATTTGTTCCATCTTTATTAAGTAAATATGAAAAACAACAAACAGAATTTGATATTGGTGATGAATCATGTGATTCAGGAGTATGTCCAATAAGATAGTGAGGTAAATCATGAAAAATAGAGGTTTTGAAGTAGTTGATTACGAATTTAGAAAACATAAAGAAAAAGAGATAAATATGCCGCTAAGAGCTAGTAGCGGATCTGCAGGATATGATATATATAGTCCCATTAAGTTTAATATAAATCCAAATGAAACCAAGATAATATGGACTGATATCAAAGCTTATATGAAAGAAAATGAAGTACTACAAATTCATATAAGAAGTTCTATGGGCATAAAGAAGGGCTTAGTGCTTTCAAATGGAACTGGTATCATAGATAAGGATTATTATTCTAACAAATCTAATGATGGTAATATAGGAATAGCCCTTACTAATATATCAGAAAAAAATGTTGAAATTAATGAAAATGAAAGAATAGCCCAAGCTTTATTCATTAATTATCTTTTGACAGATAATGACAATGCAACAAATGAACGAATAGGTGGCATAGGAAGCACAGGTAAATAAGAAAAAGGTCAATTTAACTTAAGTTAAATTGACCTTTTTTTATACTACTTGAGGATAAATACTTACTTTTTTTCTCTTTTTACCTAATCTTTCAAATTTCACGATACCATCACTTGTAGCATATAAGGTATCATCTCTACCTCTTTTAACATTGTTTCCAGGGTGTATTTTAGTACCTCTTTGTCTTACTAAGATATTACCACTTAAAACAAATTGTCCATCTGCTCTCTTAGCTCCTAATCTCTTACCTTCACTGTCACGTCCGTTCTTTGAACTACCTCCAGCCTTTTTATGAGCAAAGAGTTGTAAATTCATTTTTAACATTCACAAAACCTCCAATCTAAATAAAATATCTATGTTTTCAATAATATATACTAAATGATAATGATTATCACTACATTATATTATACAAGTTTTTTTAGTAGAAGTCAAAAAAATTTTTGGAAATAGCATAGTATTATCTGTAAATTGAGAAAAATGAATTGACGAATCATAAAACTTTCATTATAATATAAATATTACTATTAAGTAACAATTAAGTGAAAGGGGAATAAGATATGAAAAAAAAGAAATTAGGTTTAACTGCTAGAATTTTAATAGGTTTATTTTTAGGTTTTATAACTGGAATAGTTATTTATCTTTTTGTACCAGAAGGAATGATAAGGGATACTATTATAGTAGGTGGGGTACTTAAATTTATTGGTCAGGTATTTCTAAGAGCAATAAAGATGCTTGTAGTTCCGCTTGTATTTATATCAATTGTAAATGGAGCAGCAGGTATTGGAGATATCAAAAAATTAGGGAGAATTGGTGGAAGGACACTTGTATTTTATATGACTACTACTGCTGTAGGAATATCAATTGCTCTACTTGTAGCATCTGTTATAAATCCAGGTCAAACTGATGGACTTGATCTATCAGCGGTAGTGACTCAAGAGGTTGAAATAAATGAAGCCGTTCCAATAGTAGATGTATTTTTAGATATGGTACCAACAAATCCAGTATCATCAATGGTAAATGCTAATATGCTCCAACTTATAGTCTTTGCACTTCTTATAGGTGTAGCACTATCTGCGCTAGGAGAAAAAGCAGAATATGTTTCGAAATTATTTTCTGAACTAAATGAAATTATGATGAAATTAGTTTCATTTGTTATGCTACTTGCTCCTATAGGTGTATTTGGTCTTATAGCTGTAACTTTTGCAAATGAAGGTTTGGATGCTATTTATGCTCTTGGAAAATATTTTGCTACTGTAATTTTAGTGCTTTTTATCCATGCTATAATTACTTATGGTGGTATACTAAAAATATTTACAGGACTAAGTCCTATAAGATTTTTCAAGAATTTCTTTCCAGCTATATCAGTAGCCTTTTCTACAGCTACAAGTAGTGGAAGTCTTCCTATCACAATGGATGTTTCTGAAGAAAATTTAGGTGTATCAAAAAATATATCTTCATTCACATTACCACTAGGCGCCACTATAAATATGGATGGAACAGCTATAATGCAAGGAGTTGCTACTATATTCATAGCTCAAATATATGGTATAGAGTTAACTTTCATGCAAATTTTAACAGTAATATTTACAGCAACGCTTGCATCAATTGGTACAGCTGGAGTCCCAGGGGTAGGTCTTATAATGCTTTCTATGGTACTTCAGTCAGTTAATATACCTGTAGAAGGTATTGGTTTGATAATGGGTATAGATAGACTTTTAGATATGACTAGAACTGCTGTAAATGTAACGGGAGATGCAGTATGTTCACTTATAATAGCTAAAAAAGAAGGAGAATTTGATGAGGCAATATTCCATGGCGAAAATAGTTTCAATGAAAATAAATTAAAACCTCAAATTAATATAGCAAATGAACCAGCAAATTAAAAATATGCCCATATGGGCATATTTTTAATTTAATGAATATTATAAATACTTGATAAAAATATTTTTAAAATTCTAATCACAGGGTATATAACATATGATTTAATAGAAATATTTTATAAAACTTAAAATAATAATAATATAAAGAAGGAGTTTTAAGTTTTATGTAGAATATTATTAATAGTCAGAATATTAAAATCTAAAGGGGGAATAAAAATGAATAACTATAGTGCTGATAAAATTAGAAACATATCTTTTTTGGGCCACCATGGCAGTGGTAAGACAACTTTAGTAGAATCGATGTTAATGACTACGGGTGCAATCAAAAGAATAGGTAAAGTGGAAGATGGAAATACTGTATCAGATTTTGATAAGGAAGAAAAGAAAAGAGAGGTTTCAATTTATACTTCTTTACTACCGCTTGAATGGAAAGGACATAAATATAATATATTAGACACTCCTGGATATTTTGATTTTGTAGGAGAAGTTAATTCTGCACTTAGGGTATCAAAGGGTGCTGTTATAGTACTAGATGCTAGTTCTGGAATAGAAGTAGGTTGTGAAAAAGCATGGAAGCTGACTAGAAAAAGAAATACACCAACCATATTATATATAAATAAAATGGATAAAGAAAATATAAATTATGATAAATTAATAGGAGAATTAAAAGAAAAATTTGGAAAGGCAGTAATTCCATTTCATATTCCAATAGGAAAAGAAAATGAATTTAAAGGTTTTGTAAATATAGTTGATATGAAAGCAAGAATTTATAATAAAGACAAAAACACATGTGAAGATGCAGAGATATGGCCAGAAAAAGAAGTTAAAATGGGTGATTACAGAGATATGCTGATTGAATCAGTTGCAGAAAGTGATGATGAGTTATTAGAGAAATATTTTGAGGGTGAAGAATTCACAGAAGAAGAGATTCATAGTGCACTTCGTAAAGGTGTAATAAATGGAAAGCTTATTCCAGTACTTATAGGTTCTGCTACTTTAAATGTAGGAACTGAAACATTACTTAATATGATGTGGGATTATCTACCTTCACCAAGGGACTTAGAAACTCCAAGTGGTATAAATCCAGATACAAATGAAGAAGAACTAAGAGAAATTAAAGATGATGCACCATTTTCTGCCATAGTATTTAAAACTATAGCCGATCCATATCTTGGGAAAATCTCACTATTTCAAGTGAGAAGTGGAATGATTAAAAAAGATGATGAAGTATATAATCCAAGCACGAAAGAAATAGAAAAAATAGGTAGCTTATTTATGCTAAGAGGGAAGGAACAAATAGAGGTAAATGAAATACATGCAGGTGATATTGGAGCTGTTGCTAAATTAAACAACACCTATACTTCTAATACCTTATGTGATAAAAACAAACATATTATTTATGAAGATATATACTTTCCACAACCAACATTATTTATGGCAGCAAAACCTATGACAAAAAATGATGAAGAAAAGATAGGTCAAGCCTTTCAAAAGTTATTAGAAGAAGATAAGACATTTAGTGTTGAGAGAAACAATGAGACTAAGGAGCTTTTGATAGGTGGACAGGGAAATACACAATTAGAAGTAATTAAAAATAAGTTGAAAAATGATTTTGGAGTAAATATTGAATTATCAGACCCAAAAATTGCATATAGAGAAACAATAAAAGAAAGTTCAAACGTACAGGGTAAACACAAGAAACAATCTGGAGGAGCAGGACAATATGGTGATGTTATAATTAAATTTGAGCCTTCAGAAGAAGAGTTTGTATTTGAAGAGAAGATATTTGGTGGATCTGTTCCAAGACAATATATACCTGCTGTTGAAAAAGGACTTAGAGATGCTATAAATAAAGGACCTCTTGCAGGTTATCCTGTAGTAAACCTAAAAGCTACATTATTAGATGGTTCTTATCATCCAGTTGATTCAAATGAAATGGCTTTTAGGATGGCAGCGGCATTAGCATTTAGAAAAGGCATACAAAAAGCAAATCCAGTGCTTTTAGAACCTATCATGAAAGTAGAAATTATAATACCGGATGATTACATGGGAGATATAATGGGTGATATGAATAAAAGACGTGGTAGAATTTTAGGTATGGAGCCTTGCGAGGATGGAAGTCAAATAGTACGTGCAGAAGCTCCTCAAGCTGAAATGTTTAAATATACTATAGATTTAAAATCAATGACTCAAGCTCGTGGAACATTCAGTATGGAATTTGTAAGATATGAAGAGATTCCAGAACATATAAGTGAAAAAATCATAGAAGAAGAAAAAAATAAAACTGCATAAATTATCATAAATAAAGAACTTGTTTTCTATTTAAATAGAAAATAAGTTCTTTATTTTGTATAGTTGTAAAAACAAGAGTAAAGAAGATAAAATGAAAGAAAACCTAAGATAATATATGTAAATATGTGTATAGATTAATCTTATAAGGATTAAATTTATATAGAAAGATTTGAAATAACTATAATATGGTGTATAATATAAGCGAAGGTCAAACAAGGTCAAAGTCAAAGTCTGATAAAATAAATTAATTTGGTGGGATATTTATGGCAAGAATAAGTGATATTATAGAAAAATTCATAGTATCAATGATGACAGATGATGAAAAAGATATATTAGAAATTCAAAGAAATGAATTAGCTGAACATTTTAATTGTGCACCTTCCCAGATAAATTATGTTTTATCAACCCGTTTTACTCCTGAAAAAGGATATTATATTGAGAGTAAAAGAGGTGGCGGAGGGTATATAAAAATAATAAGAGTTGCAATAAAAGATGATAATGACATAGGAAGATTATTAATCAGTAGTATAGGAAATCAGATTACAACTCAAAAAGCATATAATGTTATAGAAAATCTTAATAAAAATGAATTTATAAGCAATAGAGAATCTCTAATGATGAAAAATGCAATAAGTAATAGTGCATTATCTTCTGTAGAATATAAAAATGACTTAAGAGCTAAAATATTAAAATATATGCTTATTTCATTGTTAAGTGAGGAGTGAAAATAATGATTTGTGATAAATGTAAAGAAAATGAAGCAACGGTTCACTATAAAGAAATTATAAATGGCAATAAAAAAGAAATGCATTTTTGTGACAAATGTGCAAATCAAAATGAGATAAATTCTCCATTTTCAATAAATCATTTATTTGCAGGATTATTAGATAGTGGTTTTGGTGAAAATGTAAAAATTGACTATAAAGACCCTATAAAATGTGATAATTGTGGGATGACCTATGAGAAATTTAAACAAACTGGAAAATTTGGTTGTAGCAAATGCTATTCATCATTTGAAGATAAATTAAATCCGTTATTTAAAAGAATACATGGACATGATACTCATAGAGGTAAAATTCCAAATAGAGCAGGTAAATATCTAAATATAAAAAATGACATAAAGAAACTTACTGATGATTTAAATAGAGCTATAGGGGAAGAAGAATTTGAAAAGGCTGCAGAATTAAGAGATAGAATAAAAAATCTTAAAGAGTCTATAAAAGATTAAGAGGTGATTTATTTGAAATGGTTAGATTGTGATAGTTGTGATCAAGATATAGTTGTAAGTAGTAGGGTCAGACTTGCAAGAAATATAGAAAATGTAAAATTCCCTCAAAAATTAAATTATGATGATGGTTTTAAAATAAAAGAAGAAATAAAAAAAGCAGTTATAAATAATAAAGACATAGGTAAAAACTATAAATATTATGATATGAAAGATTTAAATGAAATAGAAGGTAGAAGATATGTAGAAGATCACTTGATATCCCATTCATTACTTGAGCATGATAAAATTGGTGGTTTTTTATTAAGTGAAGATGAAAATTCTACAATAATGATAAATGAAGAAGATCATATAAGAATGCAAGTACTATATCCAGGTTTTGATTTAGATAAATGTTTTGAAGAGACTAATAAGATAGATGATATTATAGAAAGTGAAATACAATATGCTTTTGATGAAAAAATAGGTTATCTTACTGCATGTCCAACAAATATTGGTACTGGAATGAGAGCATCTGTAATGCTTCACCTACCTTCACTTGTAATCACAAATAAAATTAATGGCATCATCCAAGCAGTAAATCAAATAGGACTCACTGTAAGGGGTGTATATGGTGAAGGAAGTAATGCTATGGGCAATTTATTTCAAATATCAAATCAAACCACTATAGGTGAATCTGAAGGAGATATAATTGAAAAGTTAAAAAATATAGTAAATCAACTTGTAAATAATGAAAGAAATGCAAGGGATGCTATATATAAAAATAATAAGATAAGAATAGAAGATAAGGTTTTTAGATCTCTTGGAACATTAAAAAATGCAAGAATATTATCTACAGATGAAGCTATGAAGCTATTATCAGATGTGAAATTAGGTATAGAAATGAAGATAATAGATAATATTGATAGAATACTTATAAATAAACTTATGATAAAAATACAACCTGCTAATATAATAACTAGCGGGAATGAAAATTTAAATGCAAATGATAGAGATATTTTAAGATCAAAAATAATAAGGGAATCAATTGATAAGGAGGAAGTTGAATAATGGCAATGTTTGGAAGATTTTCAGAAAGAGCACAAAAGGCAATAATATTATCTCAAGAAGAAGCAAAATCTTTAAATCATAATTATGTTGGGACAGAACATCTACTCTTAGGAGTATCAAAAGAAGGAGAAGGTATTGCAGCTAAGGTATTAAATAAATTTGGTGCAAGTACAGATAAAATAAAATTAGAAATAGAAAAAAGACTTGGTAAGGGTAAGGATTCTACAGAAGTATTGGGATTTACACCAAGAACTAAAAAAGTATTTGAATTAAGTTTTGTAGAAGCTAGAAATATAGGTCAAAATTATGTTGGTACAGAACATATTTTACTAGGGCTTATAAAAGAAGGAGAAGGTGTGGCTCCAAATTTACTTAAGGCTATGGGAATAGACCTTAATATGTTGAGAAATGAAGTTATAAAGATGCTTGGAAACAATTCAAATAGGAGTAACCCTCAATCTAATATGAATCAAGCTAGTGGAGCTAAATCCAGTTCAAAAACACCTACATTAGATAAATATGGTAGAGATTTAACTCAGTATGCTAAAGATGGGAAATTGGATCCAGTTATAGGAAGACAAAAAGAAACTGAAAGAGTAGTTCAAGTATTAAGTAGAAGAACAAAAAACAATCCAGTTTTAATAGGAGAGCCTGGAGTAGGTAAAACTGCAGTAGCAGAAGGATTAGCTCAAGAAATAACTGAAGGAAAGATTCCTGAAATATTAAAAGATAAAAGAGTAGTAACGCTAGATTTAGCTTCAATGGTAGCAGGAGCAAAATATAGGGGTGAATTTGAAGATAGACTTAAGAAGATAATGGAAGAAATAAGGAATGCAGGAGATGTAATATTATTTATAGATGAGATGCATACCATAATAGGTGCAGGAGCAGCAGAAGGTGCAATAGATGCATCAAATATACTAAAGCCAGCACTAGCAAGAGGAGAACTTCAAGCAATAGGTGCGACTACTTTAGATGAATATAAAAAACATATAGAAAAAGATGCAGCTCTTGAGAGAAGATTTCAACCCATTACAATAGAAGCGCCTTCGATAAAAGATACTATAAAAATTCTTGAAGGACTAAGAGACAGATATGAAGCTCATCATAGGGTGAAAATAACAGATGAAGCTCTAAAAGCGGCATCTGAGTTATCTGAAAGATATATTACAGATAGATTTTTACCAGATAAGGCTATTGATTTAATAGATGAAGCGGCATCACGTGTTAGGATTCAATCAATCACAGCACCTCCAGAACTTAAAGATACTGAATCAAGGATTGAAGAATTATCACAAGAAAAAGAAGAAGCAATAAATACACAAAACTACGAAAAAGCTGCTAAATTAAGAGATGAAGAAAAGAAATTAAGGGAAGAATTGAAGAGGAAAAGAGAAGACTGGCAAGATGATAAAAGATCAAAATCAAATCAAGTAGGGTATGAAGAAATAGCTCATATTGTATCTTCGTGGACAGGTATACCTGTTAAGAAAATGACTGTAGAAGAATCTGAAAGATTATTAAACTTAGAAGATTTACTTCATGAGAGAGTAATAGGTCAAGACCAAGCTGTAAAAGCAGTAGCATCTGCAGTTAGGCGTGCAAGAGTAGGGCTTAAAGATCCTAAAAAGCCTATAGGTTCATTTATATTCTTAGGACCAACCGGAGTAGGTAAGACAGAGTTATCTCGCGCACTTGCTGAATCTCTATTTGGTGAAGAAGATGCTATGATTAGAATAGATATGAGTGAATATATGGAGAAGCATTCTGTATCTAGACTTGTAGGCTCACCTCCAGGATATGTAGGGTATGATGAAGGTGGTCAATTAACAGAAAAGGTAAGAAGAAAGCCATATTCAGTTATATTATTTGATGAGATTGAAAAAGCCCATCCAGATGTGTTTAATATATTACTTCAATTACTAGATGATGGAAGACTTACTGATTCTAAAGGAAGAACAGTAGATTTTAAAAATACTGTAGTAATTATGACATCAAACGTTGGTGCATCTACAATTAAAAAACAAAAAACACTTGGATTTGCAGCACCACAAAATGAAGAAAAAGCAGAATATGAAAAAATGCGTGATAATGTAATGGATGATCTTAGAAGAAGTTTTAGACCTGAGTTTTTAAATAGGATAGATGAGATAATAGTATTCCATTCATTAAATCAAGAACAAATAAATGAGATAGTAGAACTCATGGTAAAAGATTTAGAGGAAAGATTAGAAAAGTTAGATATAGACATCAAAATAACAGATAAAGCAAAAGAATATATAGGAAAAGCTGGTTTTGATCCACAGTTTGGAGCAAGACCACTTGAAAGAACTATAAGGAAAAAAATAGAAGATAAATTATCAGAAGAAATACTAAAAGGTGATTTAGCAAAGCAAGATAATATATTAGTGGATTTAGATGAAAATGAAGAACTAACATTTAGTAAAGAATAAATTTAAATTATCAAAATGACTATAAAGACAATTGTCTTTATAGTCATTTTTTAAAGTGAAAATTAAAAGGGTTTTTAATTCTTTTCTAGAATAATATATATTAGAAGGAATATTAAATTGGAGGTAATAAAATGAAATTTGGAATAAGAAAACCAAGCTTAAAGAAAAGAATATCTGCAAGGACCAGCATAAAAAGACAAATAGTTCATCGAGGTGGACTTAAAATGCCTAAAGGTTATGGATGGATAAGAAATCCTAAAAAGTTTGCATATAACAAAGTATATAATAAAACTTCATTTGATGTATTTAAAATCTTAAAGAAATTATTTAAGTAAAAACTTTAGATAAAGCAAAGGTGTGATAATACAATGGATATAATTAAAGAACTGAAATCTTTAAAAGAAACTATTTGGTATAATCCTAATTATATATATTCTAAGGATATAATTGATGATTTTTCTATTAATGTAGAAGATGTAAAGAAGGCAGAAGCTAGACTTTTAAAATTTTCATCTTATATTGAGAAAATTTTTCCAGAAGTTGAAAATGGAATCATAGAATCTCCTATAAGTAAAATAAATAAAATGAAAAATAAGATGGAAAGCACTTTTGAAACCACCATACATGGGAATCTTCTTTTAAAAAGAGATGATTTATTACCTATAGCTGGCTCAATAAAGGCTAGAGGTGGAATATATGAAATCCTAAAGTATGCAGAAAAACTTGCTATAGATGAAGGATTACTTAGATTAGATGATGATTATACAGTATTAGCTGAGGAAAAATTTAGGGAATTCTTTTCAAAATATACCATACAAGTAGGGAGTACAGGAAATCTTGGACTTAGTATAGGGATTATGAGTGCCAAGGTTGGATTTAAAGTGATAGTACATATGTCATCTGATGCTAAAAAGTGGAAAAAAGATATGCTTAGATCAAAAGGTGTTCAAGTAGTAGAGTATTTGAATGATTATTCAGTTGCTGTTAAAGAAGGAAGAGCTCTATCTGATAAGGATCCTAATAGTTATTTCATAGATGATGAAAATTCCAAGGATCTTTTTTTAGGATATGCTGTTGGAGGAATTAGAGTAAAGGAACAATTAGAATCTATGGGAATTATAATAGGTGATGACAAGCCTTTAAATGTATATTTACCTTGTGGTGTAGGTGGGGGTCCTGGAGGTGTTGCCTATGGACTTAAAATAGTTTATGGAGATAATGTAAGGTGTTTTTTTGCAGAGCCAACACACTCTCCAGCCATGCTTTTAGGATTATCGACTGGAAAACATGATAAAATCTCTGTAGAGGATATTGGATTAGACAATAAAACTGAGGCAGATGGATTGGCTGTTGGTAGAGCATCTTCTCTTGCAAGTACTATAATGGATAAGCTTCTTACTGGAGCATTCACTATAGAGGATAAAAAATTAAATATATTTTTGAAATTATTATATGAATCAGAAAATATTTTCTTAGAACCTTCAGCCTTGGCTGGATTTTTAGGCCCTATTTTTACGTCTCCTAAATATAAGAATGAAAATATCACTCATTTATGCTGGGCTACAGGTGGAAGTTTGGTTCCAAATGAAATTCAATTGACTTTAAGGGTATAATTAATCTATAAAGATTATAATAATTAATGGTTTTAAAGAAAAGAAGAAAATCATAGCTTACAATTATAAAAAGGAGATAAAAATGGGAAAAGAAAAGTTTTCTTTAGAAAATGCAACTATTAAATCAATCCATGATGCTTTTACAAAAAATGAATTAACTTGCAAACAATTAGTAGAAATGTATATAGATAGAATTAAAGAAAATGACAAAATAGGTCCTAAAATTAATTCTATAATTATGATAAATGAAGATGCATTAAATAGAGCAGAGCAATTAGATGAAGAATTTAAAAAATCAGGATTAACAGGGTCATTACATGGAATACCTGTATTATTAAAAGATAATATAGATGTTACTAATTTGCCAACCACAGCGGGATCTATTAGTCTGGAAGGAATAAAAGCTGAAAGAGATGCATTTATTACAAAAAAATTAAAAGAGGCAGGAGCGATAGTAATAGCGAAAACAAATTTACATGAATTTGCAATATGGGGTGAGACAAGAAGTTCTATACTCGGTCAAACTTTAAACCCATATGATTTAACTAGAACCCCTGGAGGATCTAGTGGAGGAACTGGGGCAGCAATTGCTATGAATTTTGGACTAATAGGTATAGGAACAGATACAGTTAATTCAATACGTTCTCCTGCTTCAGCATGTAATTTAGTAGGATTTAGACCAACTATAGGATTAATTAGCAGAAGTGGTATAGTACCATATTCTTTAACTCAAGATACAGCAGGTCCAATTATGAGGACGGTAGAAGATAGTGCAAAGGTATTAGATGTAATAAGTGGATATGATGAAAATGACTCTTTAACATCATGGTCCATAGGAAATATTCCTAAAACCTATACCAAGTATTTAAATAAAGAAGGATTAAGAAATAAGAGGATTGGAGTTCTTAAAAGTTTTTTTGGTGAAAAAGAAAGCCACAAAGAAGTAAACAATATTATATATGAAAATTTAAGAAAAATGAAAGATAAAGGTGCAATATTAATAGATATTGATGAAAATATAGATGCAGATAAATTAATAGAGGATATAAGTGTACATTTATATGAGTTAAAAGAAGATTTAAATGAATATCTAAGAGGATTAGGCTCTAAAATTGATATTAACTCTCTAAAAAAGATTATAGGATCAGGAAAATATGATAAAGGTATAGAAAAAAATATTAAAGTTGCTCAAACTCTTGATAAAAGAATGCCTGAATATAATAAAAGATTATTTGAAAGAAGAAAACTTCAAAATTTAGTGATGGAAATTATGGCAAGATATAAATTAGATGCAATAGTATATCCTCATCAAAAAAGACCTGTTGTAAAGGTAGGAGAATCTCAAGTGGAAAGAAATGGAGTTTTAAGTGCTGTTACAGGATTTCCCTCTTGTGTATTACCAGCAGGATTTACAAATCCAACCAAAACAGCAAGAATGGGTATTCCAGTGGGAATTGAATTCTTAAGTAGAAGATGGAATGAAAAGGTGTTATTTGAAATTGTATATGGACTTGAACAATCAAGTAAAAAATAAGAAAAGGAGCTGTTTATAATATTATAAACAGCTCCTTTTTTCTAATCTTCAATCTTTAAATTAAATCCTTGACTTTTAACTACATTAAGTAATTTACTTCTTTTTTCATTTTTTATTTCAAGTACTGCTACTACTTGCTTGCTAAATTCATCAAGGGGTTTATCTTCATTTCTTAAATCATAGTATTGTTTCATTTCTTTATCATATTCTTTTATAGATTCTAAATAATTATCTTGTTTTTTGTATTTATTTTCAAATAATTTAAGTGATACATCCATTCTAGGCTTTAACGTTGGTTCTTGATCAGGATATCCAAAACCAAGTCCTACTATAGGAAATGTCAGTCTTGGAAGTTCTAATAGATCAACTATAGCTTGTGGATCATTTAATATGCTGCCTAAGTAAACTGTACCCATATCAAGAGATTCAATAGCATTAACCATATTTTGAGATGCTAGTACTCCATCTGTAAAGCCTTGAAAAAATCTATCCATATCTTTTTTATGTGGCAAATCTTCTCCTTTTTCTTCAGATATCCTCGCATTTCTATAAACATCTACTATAAATATAACTATTTCAGGAAAGTCTTTTATATAATCTTGTTTACAAATTTCACTTAATTTCTTTTTCATGTCCTTATCTGTTATTCTAATCATACTATAAGACTGCATAGCTATACTTGAAGCAGTACGATTTGCTACTTGAAATAGTGTATCTAAAGTCTCTTTCTCCACCTCTTTATTTTGAAACTTTCTAATACTTTTATGTTTCAATTGTTTTTCTATAGTAAAATTCAAAAAAATCATCCTTTCTTTTATTATCTAATCTATATATTACCCTATTATTATTAATAAAACATATATTACATAAAAATTACAAAACCAATTTTATTGTTTATTTCAATAAAATAGGGTAAGAATAATAATAGTTAAGAACAATAAAAACAATAATAAAAGGAGAGGTTTACTTATGAAGAAAAAATGGTTATTACCATTACTACTTGTGCTTATAGTATCTCTAGCACTTGCAGGCTGTGCTGACGATGCAGATGATATGGATGATACAGATACAGGTGATACAGATGTAAAAGAAGATGTAGATGATGCAGTGGATGATGCAAAGGATGCAGTTGATGATACGGCAGATGACGCAGAAGATGCAGTAAGAGATATGACTTATGAAGATATCAAAGTTACTCCAGAAGAAGCATTTGATAAATTCATGGAATTACATCCTGATGCTAAGGTTAAGGAATTAGAAATAGATAAAGAATTAACTGAGTATCAATATGTAATAGAGGGTTATGATAAGGAAAAAGCTTATGAAGTTAAATTAAATCCAGTAGATTCAAATGTAATAAGTGATGATGAAGAAGAAGTTGATTTAGATGATGAGAATGCTGAAATCACTAAAGATCATGTAGCTAAAGTAGATAGTATTATAGAAAAAGCTAAAAAAGAAGATGGAAGCGATTCTGAATTAGATGAATGGAATATATCTGTAGAAGATGGTAAGTTGGTTATGGATGTTGAAATAGGTGCAACAGAATACACTTATGATTTAGATACTGAAGAATTAATAGAAAATGATATGTAATATAAGTTTTGAGAGCTATAAACAAAGAGTTTATAGCTCTTTTTTGTTAATTATAT
>NZ_JBQCYD010000042.1:0-20200 GCF_052088025.1 Senegalia sp. (in: firmicutes)
TTATATCTTTTAGACATGATAGACCTCCAATTTCCTTTTATTTATTATATCATGTTCGAGTTTTTATTGTATAATTAAGTGTAACCTATCCACTATATTTATCTCTTCCATACCTAGATGCTCCATTATTCTATCTAATTTTTTATCCATATGATTTATCTTAAAATCTGAAGAACCAGGAGAAGCAACTAATATTCCTAGTATCATTAATAATAATGCAATAATCCATATCTCCATATCAAATCTCCTTACTATTTTTATTTTCATTTATTACATCTGAGTTTTACTCAATTCTTATTGTGACAAACTCAGATAATATTTAAATTTATAATCTATGATATATAGTTCTACTAAATTCTCATTCCCTTAACATATAATACTATTTACTTTTATTATATAAATATAATTATATCACTATTTAATAGTTTTTGTAATATTTTACAAATCTTAGACAAGAATATATCCAAAGTACTGATATTTTCCAAGTAGAAACATCAGTACTCTGGTTAATGATACAGCAACAGAATAATTACTTAAGTTTTTTTATTCGTTTTATCTCCTTGTATCTCCACACTCTAGGTTAACAACCACTGAAACATCAAAATACTTTTTCAGCTCTTTTTTCTTGAAATTATGCTCATCTTTTGTAAACACGAAATGGTCGTAAAAGTGCTTGAATCTCAGGATTTCTATATAGTTTGCTTTTGTATCAACGCAATGCACTCCACATGTGGCGTATGCGGGAACATATCCATACATTTAACTTTCTTCACACTATATCCATATCCCTCAAAAGCTCTTAAATCTTCTACTAAGCTTTTAGGATTGCATGATACATATACTATAGTTTTAGAATCAAATGCTGCTATTTTTTCTATTGCATTTTTGTGTACTCCTACTCTTGGTGGGTCTAATATTATTAAATCAGGCTTTTCATCTACACTGTCTATTGCTTTTAATACATCTCCAGCTATAAATTCACAATTATGCAGATTATTGAGTTTTGCATTGTCCCTAGCTTTTTCTACTGCTTCTTCTACTATTTCTATGCCTATTACTTTTTTAGCTACTGGAGCCATTATTTGAGCTATTGTACCCGTTCCACAATATAAATCAAATATTGTTTTATCTTGAGTATCTCCCACATAGCTTCTTGCTATTTCATATAGCCTTTCTGCACCTGATGAATTGGTTTGAAAGAATGAAAATGGAGATATATTAAACTTAAGACCTAGTAATTTTTCAGTGATATAATCTTCTCCAAAAAGTGTAATGGTTTTATCACTTTGAACTACATCTCCTAAACCATCATTTAATGTTAAAAGTATCCCTTTTAATTTACCTATATAATCAATATTTTCAAGCCTTTCTACTAATTCATCTAATACTAAATTTTCTTGAGTGCTAGTGACTAAGTTTATTAATATTTCTCCGCTAAATTCTGCTTTTCTAATTACAAGATGTCTTAGAACACCTATATGACTTCTTTTGTGATAAAATGGTGTTTGTTTTTCTCTAAAGTATTCTAAAACTGTAGTTAATATATTTGTGAAATCATCATCTACTATTTCACAGTGTGGAACTGTTAAAATTTCATAGAATTTACCTTTTTGATGCATGCCCAGCGCAAGGGGACCATCTTTGTACTCATCTCCAAATGTAAATTCCATCTTATTTCTATATTCCCATACTTTTGGACTTTCCTCTATTCCTTCAAATTCAAATCCATCAATATCAGCCTTATCAAATAAATCTAAAACTTGATTCTTTTTCATATCTAATTGATCATTATATGATAAGTTCTGATAAGTACATCCTCCACAATCTGAAAAATGAACACATTTAGCTTCTATTTCTCTTCCATCTTTTTCTATAACTTCTAATAGATTTGCATCTATCTTTGATTTTCTATTCTTTTTTACCCTTACTCTTACAGTTTGACCATCTAATGCTCCCTTTACTACAACTTTCTTATCATTATATTGTCCTATTCCCTTATTAGGAAATTCAGTTTTGTCTATTTTTAATTCAAATTCCTTTTGAGTTTTTTTCATGTTAAATCAAGCTCCTTTAAAATTTATTAATATTAGTATACCACATTTTTAAACAAAAAAATAAACTCTCAAATGAGAGTCTTAAAATTGAACTTTACATATATATAGCATTGGAAATATATTTTATTGCTATTACTCTATTGTTTTTTACATAAAATTCATCACTTAATCCATCTACTATTTGAAGTCCTCTACCATTAGTTGAAAGACTGAAGGGATCATAATTATCTCTATTATATATAAATCCTTCTCCTTCATCTTCTACCTCTATTTTTAAATGATTTTCTGATACTTCTATTAATAAATCAACTAATTTTTCTTTTTTCTTTTTATTTCCATGATTTATTCCATTACAAATTAGTTCATCTAACATAAGTCTAGCATCAAATAGTAATGAATCATCTTTTATTATTGATTGTAAGTTTGATTGAATATTTATCAAATCTGTTTTGATTGCCATTAAATCACTTTCAAGAGTCTTCTCAATTGTGTAGCACAATGTCATCACACCATTTCTTTATGATTGTTTTTCTAACTTAACTATTATTTACCCTCTTATATATGAATCAATCTTAATTTCACTTGTTTTTTAACTTTAATATTAGTATAATAGAATTGTAGTTTAAATGTTTAAATCATTTAGATTATGGGTAAAATTTAGTTAGCTACATAACTATAATTATTATTTATGAAAGGAGTTTTGATTATGCAAAAGTATGTATGTATACCATGCGGTTGGGTTTATGATCCTGCAGAGGGAGATCCAGATGGAGGAATAGAGCCAGGTACTGCTTTCAAAGATATTCCAGAAGATTGGGTATGTCCTGTTTGTGGTGCTAGCAAAGATATGTTTGAACCAGAAGAATAATCTTAAATTTAAAGGCTTCCCAATTGGGAAGCCTTTTATATATCTAAAATACCTCTAATAGTATTCCAAACCTTATCTTTGTTTAATTTTTTGGTAGCAGAAAAGGGTAATATCATACTTCTATCTTCTACTCCAAGTTCCTTAGCTATAACTGATACTTGCTTTGCAATTTGATTTTTAGAAAGTTTATCAGCTTTAGTTGCTACTATTATGCCTTTAAAACCAATAGATGTAATCCAATCATACATCATCTTATCATGTTCTCCCGGACTATGTCTTATATCAAGTAACATTATTACTTCTTTTAGACATTTTCTTTCCGTAAGATATTTATTAATCATCTCTCCCCATTTTTCTCTTTCGCTTCTTGAAACCCTAGCATAACCATATCCTGGTAAATCCACAAATCTAAATTGATCATTTATATTATAGAAATTAAGCGTTTGAGTCTTTCCTGGTTGCCCACTTGTTCTTGCTAGTTTTTTTCTATTAATTAATGTATTTATCATTGAAGATTTTCCTACATTAGATCTTCCTGCTAATGCTATTTCTGGAGAATTGGCTTCCGGATATTGTGATGGTTTCACGGCCGTCATTATAATCTCTGCTTTTTTAATTATCATTACTTTGAACCTCCACTAAAGAATGTTCTAACACTTCATCCATATTTTTTACAAATTCAAATTCAATATTCTTCTTTACCTTATCAGGTATCTCATCAAAATCTTTTTTATTATCCCATGGTAATAATACTTTCTTAATTCCTAGTCTATTTGCAGCTAGTACTTTTTCCTTCACTCCACCTATAGGAAGTACTCTTCCTCTAAGTGTAATCTCTCCTGTCATTGCTATATCTCCACTAACTGGCTTTTTAGACAAGGCAGATATTACTGCAGTAGCCATTGTAATTCCAGCTGATGGTCCATCTTTAGGTATTGCTCCTTCTGGTACATGGATGTGTATATCCATATTTGTATGGAAATCCTTATCTATTCCAAGTTCATTAGTTTTTGATCTTATATAACTAATTCCTGCCATAGCAGATTCTTTCATTACATCTCCAAGTTTTCCTGTAAGCTGAAGTTTACCTTTTCCAGGCATTGGTGTTACTTCTATGGATAATGTCTCCCCACCTACTGAAGTCCAAGCAAGGCCTGTAGCTAATCCTATCTGGTCACTTGTTTTTTCCTCACTTCTCATATATTTAGCTGGTCCTAAATATTTAGAAAGTGTTCTTGTATTTACCTTTACTGATTTAGCTTTTTCTTCTACTATCTTTTTGGCAACTTTCCTCATAACATTAGCTATATTTCTTTCAAGCTCTCTTACTCCTGCTTCCCTAGTGTAATTTTCTATTATAGCCTTTAGGG
Source organism: Senegalia sp. (in: firmicutes) (assembly GCF_052088025.1). Classification (NCBI taxonomy): domain Bacteria; kingdom Bacillati; phylum Bacillota; class Clostridia; order Eubacteriales; family Clostridiaceae; genus Senegalia; species Senegalia sp. (in: firmicutes). The sequence continues at coordinate 4,293 of NZ_JBQCYD010000042.1, forward strand.
TATTATCTGAAAGTGAAATATTGTCCTCAGTTAAGCCATGTTCTTTTCTTTGTTTTGATACTAAATATTTCTTTGCTATTTCTTTCTTTTCATCTTCTGTATATCCTGATATTCTTATTATTTCCATTCTATCTAAAAGTGGTCTTGGTATAGTATTTAATGAATTAGCTGTTGTTAAAAAAAGCACTTTTGATAAATCAAATGGAACTTCTAAAAAGTTATCTGTAAAAGTATTGTTTTGCTCAGGATCTAGAACTTCAAGTAATGCTGAAGCTGGGTCTCCTCTAAAATCACTACTTAATTTATCTATTTCATCAAATAAAAATACTGGATTTCTTGATTTAGCTTTTTTCATTGAAGATATTATTCTACCTGGTATTGCTCCTACATAAGTTCTTCTATGGCCTCTTATTTCTGCTTCATCCCTTACTCCACCTAAACTCATTCTAACGAATTTTCTATTCATTGATCTTGCGATAGATTTTGCAATAGATGTTTTTCCTACTCCAGGAGGTCCTACAAGACAAAGGATAGGTCCTTTCATATTTTTAGCTAATTTTCTTATAGCTAAATATTCAAGTATTCTTTCTTTCACGTCTTTTAAACCATAATGATCATCATCTAATATTTTCCTAGCCTTTTTTATATCTAGTTTATCTTTAGTTTCAGTGTCCCAAGGTAGTTCTATCACCCATTGTAGATAATTTCTTATAATCCCTGTTTCTGCTGAAGAAGGTGACAATCTTCTAAGCCTTTCAGCTTCTTTGATTGATTTTTCCTTTACTTCTTCCGGCATATCTATTTCTTCTATCTTTTCTATATATTCATCAACTTCTGCATCTAATCCTTCTTCTTGGCCTAATTCTTTTTGTATAGCTTTTATTTGTTCTTTCAAATAATATTCTTTTTGAACTCTATTTATTTGATCTTTAACCCTAGAGCTTATTTCTTCTTCTATTTCTAAAACTTCTATTTCTTCTTCTAATATTATATGAAGTGTTTCAAGTCTCTTATAAGGATTAAAAGCTTCTAATATTTTTTGTTTAGATTCAGGCTCCAATTGAATATATGAAGATATTACATCTGCAAGCCTTCCTGGTTCTTTTATTTCAGAAACTGAAACTAATATGTCTGAAGATAAATTTTCTGTAGAACTCACATATTTATCAAAATCATCCATTACAATTCTCATCATAGCTTTCATTTCTTTATCTGGTTCCATTTCTGCTTCATATATTAGCTCTTCTACTTCTGCTTCAAAGAAAGGCTCATCTTGTAGTATTTCTCTAACCTTTGCTCTATTGATTCCTTCTACTAAGACTCTAATAGTATCCCCTGGAAGTTTAAGCATTTGCTTTATTTTACATATTGTACCTACTTCATAAAAGTCATCTTCTGTAGGCATATCTATTTTAGCTTGTTTTTGAGAAGTTAAAAAAACAAGTGAATCATTTACCATAGCTTCTTCTAATGCATTAACAGATTTATCCCTACCAACATCAAAATGTATTACCATATAAGGAAATATTGAAAGTCCTCTAAGTGGTATAAGAGGTATGGTTCTTTTATTTGATTTCGTTTTATATTTATCCACCCTTATCTCTCCTTTAAATCTTTTTATTGTAAGTTTATCTTGGGTAGAATTTTAATTGTTTTTAAAATTCAAGTACTATTATTATATTAATAAAAATAAATTAGTGCAAGTAATAAAACTAAAAGTATCTTTAATAAAGTATTACCCTATTTGCGCATAAAATATCAGAAGCCGAGGGGATCCCCTCGACTTCTACTTTTTTAAGAAGCATTCTCTTCTTTATCTTCTTTTTTTGATTTCTTTTTTCTTTTTTCTGATAAAACAAGTGTTGGCTCTTTCTTTTTTTCAATAGAATCTTTGGTTATAAGACATTTTTCTATGTCATCACGTGAAGGTATCTCATACATTATATCTAGCATGATTTCTTCAATTATACCACGAAGACCACGAGCACCTGTTTTTCTCTCCATTGCCTTATTTGCTATTAATTTCAATGCTTCTTCTTCAAAATCTAAATCAACATTGTCAATATTAAACAATTCTTTATATTGTTTAACTAAAGCATTTTTAGGCTTTGTTAGTATCTCAACTAATGCTTCTTCATCAAGTTCAGATAAAGAAACTATAACTGGAAGTCTTCCAACAAATTCTGGTATCAAACCATATCTTAATAGATCTTCTGGCTGTATTTGTTTTAATATTTCACCAACATCTTTAATTTCCTTACTTTGTATGTCAGCACCAAATCCCATTGCCTTTTTACCTACTCTTTGTTGTATAACTTTATCAATACCATCAAAAGCTCCTCCAACTATAAATAATACATTTGTAGTATCTATTTGAATAAACTCTTGATGTGGATGTTTTCTTCCACCTTGTGGGGGAACACTAGCTGTTGTTCCTTCTAGTATCTTAAGTAGAGCTTGTTGCACTCCTTCACCACTTACATCTCTAGTAATAGATGGATTATCAGATTTTCTAGCAATTTTATCTATTTCATCTATATATATAATACCTTTTTCTGCCTTTTCTACATCATAATCTGCTGCTTGAATAAGTTTTAAAAGAATATTTTCAACATCCTCTCCAACATATCCAGCTTCAGTTAAACTTGTAGCATCAGCTATAGCAAAAGGTACTTTTAATATCCTTGCTAAAGTTTGAGCTAGTAATGTTTTTCCTGAACCAGTTGGTCCAAGCATTAATATATTACTTTTTTGAAGTTCTATATCATTACTAGTTTTTCTATTTATTCTTTTATAATGATTATATACTGCTACAGCTAAAGATCTCTTTGCTCTATCTTGCTTTATTACATAATCATCTAATATTTCATTTATCTCTGATGGCTTTGGTAGTTCATTCATATCAAAGTCCATATTTTCGTCGAATTCTTCATCAATTATTTCTTGACACAATTCTATACATTCATCACAAATATATACATTGGGTCCTGCAATAAGTCTTCTAACTTGTTCTTGAGACTTGCCACAAAAAGAACATTTAAGCTCTTTGTCATCAAACCTTGCCATTAAGACACCTCTTTTCATTATTTCCTTGCGCTTATGACCTCATCAATTAAACCATATTCTTTAGCTTCATCAGCATTCATGAAATTATCTCTATCAGTGTCTTTTGAGATTCTCTCTAAGTCTTGACCAGTTCTTTCAGATAAAATCTTGTTTAATTTATCTCTCATTTTTATAATTCTTTCAGCATGAATCTGAATGTCTGTTGCTTGGCCTTGTGTTCCTCCTAATGGTTGATGAATCATAACTTCAGAATTTGGTAGTGCATATCTCTTACCTATTTTACCTGCTGCAAGTAAAAATGCACCCATACTTGCACACATACCAACACATATAGTTGATACGTCTGGCTTAATATATTGCATTGTATCATAAATTGCAAATCCAGATGTAATAGATCCTCCTGGACTATTTATATAAAGCTGAATATCCTTATCTGGATCTTCAGCTTCTAAAAATAGTAATTGAGCTACTACTAAACTTGCTGTTACATCATTAATTTGATCGCTTATAAATATTATTCTTTCCTTTAACAATCTAGAATAAATATCATAAGATCTCTCGCCTCTATTTGTTTGTTCTACTACCATTGGTACTAATGCCATAACAAATCCCTCCAAGTACAATTAATTATATTTTTATGCTAATTTAGCATTATCAACTAAAAATTCTACAGTCTTAGTTTTAATTATACCCATCTTAATTGATTCTAAATCTGATTCTCTTAAGTTCTTTTTAAATTTAGATACATCTTGTTTAGATTGCTCTGCATATTTTTCAATTTCCTTATCTACTTCTTCATCACTAGCTTCAATTTCTTCTTCTTTAGCTATAGCATCTAATACTAAATCGCTTTTAACTAAATTTAAAGCATTTGGCTTTAATTGTTCTTTTAAATCTTCTATTTTAGAATTAGTAAGTTCTAAATATTTCTCTAAGTCTAATCCTTGATATCTTAATTTGTAATCAAGATTTCTTACTTCTTCTTCAGTTTGAGATTCTACCATGACTTCAGGAATTTCTACTTTAGCATTTTCCATAACTTTTTCTATAACACTATTTTCAAATTCACTTTTTTCTTTATTTTTAGCTTCTTCTTCTAACTTAGTTTTTATATCAGATTTTAATTCGTCTAATGTATCAAATTCAGATACATCTTTTGCAAATTCATCATCTAATTCTGGTAATTCTTTTTCTTTTATTTCATGGATTTTCACATCAAATTTTGCACTTTTACCTTTTAATTCTTCTGCTTGATAATCTTCAGGAAAATCTACATTCACTTCTACATCATCACCTGCATTTTTTCCTACTAATTGCTCTTCAAATCCTGGGATAAATTGTCCTCCCCCAATTTCAAGAGATTGATTTTCTGCAGTTCCACCTTCAAATTTTTCTCCATCTATAGAACCTGAATAATCAATTATTACATTATCCCCTTCTTTTATCTCTCTATCTTCTACTTCTACAAGTCTAGAATTTCTATCTTGCATAGTTTTTAATTCATTCTCTACATCTTCATCTTCTACATTATACTCATTTTTCTCTACTTCTATACCTTTATATTCACCTAATTCAACTTCAGGTTTAACTGTTATTTCAGCTGTGAATATAACTGGTTTTCCTTTTTCAAGTTCAGATATATCAATGTCTGGTCTATCTACTGGCTCTATTTTATTTTCATCAATAGCTTTTTCATAAGCAATTGGTAATACTATATTAATAGCATCTTCATAAAATACACCTTCTCCATATCTTGATTCTATAATCTTTCTAGGCGCTTTGCCTTTTCTAAACCCTGATATATTGAATTTAGATCTATTTTGTAAATATGCCTTTTGAATTGCTTTATCAAACTCATTATACTCTACTTCAAACTTTAAAGTTACTTGATTGTTTTCTTTTTTTTCTACTGTTGAACTCATTAATTAATTTCCTCCTTAAAATAAGTAAATCTATTTTATCTCTTATCACTATATGATAGAGTAATTATATCATACTTTAACCCTACATACTAAAAAAACCAATGGTTTTACCATCGGTTTAGCATTTTGTCAATGGTGCGGGAGAAGGGACTCGAACCCCCACGTCAATGACACTAGATCCTAAGTCTAGCGCGTCTGCCAAATTCCGCCACTCCCGCATAAATTATAATACAAATACTTTTTGACAAGTTTAATTATATTATTTTTATTGATACTTGTCAATAAAAAATAAAATAAAAAAATATTCAAAATATTTTATTATTTGTGTTTAAAATTATTTATAGGAGGTATATATATAATACTATTAATAGAAGGGGATGATTCCACCAAAGTAGAAAATAAGTATTAAAAACAAATCTTTAAATATTATCATCCTAGTAATTGTCAAAACGATTTTAATAGCTTCAAATTAATATCAGTTAATCTGACAAACTTAATGATAATATGAAAAATGGGTTTCAATCTAACTAACAAAACAAAGAATTACATTAGCACTTTAAGATTATTGTATTCGAAGCAACTATACCCTTGGATTACCTTAAAGAAATAGATAAGTAAGTATAAGGTCTTTGAAATGGTAAATCTTAAAGAAAAGCAAATATCCAATATTTAAGTTATTTATAAAAGTAACATTCAATTAACAAGTAAGTAGTAGTAGTATTTAAGTACTGGTATTAGAGAAAAGTAGTATTATTTAAATAGTAGTATTAAAGAAAGTAGTATTAGGGTATTTAAAATCGGAAGGAATGATTCCCCCACAAATTAATAGTAGTACCTCATAGAAAAGAACATCTCAATACAACAATCTGGAGATGTTCTTTTCTTTATGCAATTTATAATATTCTTATCCTTAAAATACACTTCCCTATTTCATTTGTATAAATTAAATATAAAGGATTGCTTAAAATATCAATAATTATATTAAATAAAGGGTATATATAATAGATGTCAAGTAATTAGCATTGGAGGTCACTATGGAATATAAATCTTATCAAGAAAATTTACTCAGATATTTATTATACATACCTAAAGAAGATCTAAAATTAACTATATCTCGTATTCATCCCGAGGATATATTGGATGCATTAAGGATTTATGATGGTGATAAAAAGGAAATAATTTTAAAAATTCCTGAAGAAGTATTGGTTGATATTATTGATCAAGCTGAAGACGAGGAAAAATATGAACTGTTGTCATTAATGCCTGATAGAAAACAAAAAAACATAGTTGAAGAGATGTCATCTGATGAATTAACTGACCTATTAGGTTCCATATCAAATGAAGAGGCAAATAGTATTATTTATAAGATGGATATTGATGATGCAGAGGAGATAAGAGAGTTACTAAGCTATGAAAAAGACTCTGCTGGTGGAATCATGGCAACAGAATTCATTGCTATAAGAGAAGATATGACTGTAGCTGATTCACTTAAATATCTTCAAAAAGAAGCACCAAATGCAGAAACTGCTTATTATTTATATGTATTAAATGAAGAAGAAAAGTTAAGGGGTGTTGTATCTTTAAGAGATTTAGTTGTAGCCAATTTTGATAGAGAAATAAAGGAAATTATGAATGAAAATACAATAAAAATCCCATGGGATATGGATCAAGAAGAAGTAGGTAATATATTTGAAAAATATGGTTTTGTCTCTATGCCTGTGGTAGATAGTTCTGAAAAAATGCTCGGGATCATAACTGCTGATGATATTTTTGAAATAATGAAAGAAGAATATACAGAAGATATGTATCTTTTAGCTGGACTTGATGAAGACGAAAAAATTGAGCGAACTGTTGGTGAATCTGTTAAAAATAGACTTCCCTGGCTTTTTGTTAATTTAATTACTGCAATCCTTGCCTCTGTTACTGTCTCTTTATTTGAAGGAACTATAAGCCGAGTGGTAGCTCTAGCTACATTTATGCCCATAGTTGCTGGAATGGGTGGAAATGCTGGAACTCAAACCCTAACTCTTATTGTACGTGGTATTGCAATGGGTGAGCTAGATATGGAAAATACTAAAAAAATATTATTAAAGGAAATTAGTATAGGTATATTAAATGGACTTGCCATAGGACTTACCATAGGTGTTTTAAGTTTTATTTGGCAAAAAAATATCATGTTTGGAATTGTAATAGCAATAGCTATGATTTTAAATATGCTAGTAGCTGGAATATCTGGATATAGTGTTCCTCTTATATTGAAAAAAATGAATATAGATCCCGCTCTAGCTTCTTCTGTTTTTGTAACTACAATGACAGATGTATTAGGATTCTTTTTCTTTCTAGGACTTGCTACGATTTTTATTGAATTCCTATAATCATTTTATAGATTATATTATATAATTATGATAAAATATTAGAGTTAAGTTGTATTTTAAGGAGTGTATTTTTTTGGATTATCTCATATTAGTTTTAGGTTTTACTGCACTTATAAAAGGTGCTGATTTTTTTGTGGATGGTGCATCTTCTATCGCAAAAAAATTTGGACTACCCTCTATCTTAATAGGGCTTACAATTGTTGCCTTTGGAACATCTGCACCTGAAGCTGCTGTAAGTATAAAAGCTGTTACTACTAATTCTGATGGAATTGCAGTTGGAAATATAATAGGATCTAGTATATTTAATATACTTTTAGTTGTGGGTGCTGCTGCAATTATAAAGCCTGTTAGAATCAAACTTAAAACAATCTTTAAGGAGTTTCCTTTTCTATTACTCGCATCTGGAATGTTGTTTGTATTATCCTTTGATAAGGTCTTACAAGGAACAAATACAAATGAATTATCCAGAGGTGATGGAATAGTATTGCTTTCAATATTTTTAATATTTATATATTATGTAGTGGAAATGGCTGTTTTTTCTAAAGATGAAGATACAGGACTTGTCGAAACTGAGACTATAGAAGTTATTCCACTTTGGAAATCATTAGTTTTAACAGGGCTTGGGCTTGTAGGTATAATAGGTGGTGGTAATTTTGTAGTTAATGCTGCAACTGATATTGCTCTGTCTCTTGGCATGAGTGAAACCCTAGTAGGACTTACCATCATTGCCATAGGAACTTCCCTACCTGAACTTGTAACCTCTATTGTAGCTGCATTTAAGGGTGAGTCTGATATTGCTATAGGAAATGCCATTGGTTCTAATATGTTTAATATTGTATTTATATTAGGTATAACTTCAATTATAAAGCCCTTACCTATTGAAAGTAAGGTGTTTTTTGATATATTGTTTTTAATAGCTGCAACATTACTTACCTATATCTTTGCATCAACTGGTAAAAGGACAAATAGATTTGAAGGTATCACTCTTTCTTTAGCTTATCTTGCTTATATGATATTTATACTTATAAGAAATTAGGACAATGCATATGCATTGTCCTAATTTTATATCTATTTATATGTTTTTAGAATCCTTTTCTTCTGATTTATAAACCTTTGTACCGCTTTCACCTTTTAAAGCATCTTTTGCTTTTTCAAGGGATGCTATTATAGTAGTTCTACCTATTTTTGATTCTGCAAATGCCATAGCAGCTTCTACTTTGGGCAACATACTTCCTGGAGCAAAATGCTTTTCTTCTATATATTTTTTAGCTTCTTTTATGCTCATTTCTTCTAAATCTAATTGATCTGGTTTACCAAAGTTAATTGATACCCTATCTACTGCTGTAAGTATAAATAGGTAATCAGCATCTATTATTTCAGCTAATTTTTCACTTGCAAAGTCTTTATCTATTACTGCTGGTACACCTTTTAAAGAGTTTCCTTCTTCAACTACTGGTATTCCACCACCACCAACTGATATAACTACTTGACCTGCTTTTATTAATGCTTTAACCGTTTCTTTTTCTACAACATCTATAGGCTTTGGAGAAGCAACTACTCTTCTATATCCTCTACCTGAATCCTCTATCATGTCATATCCTTTTTCATCTCTAAGAACCTTACATTCCTCTTCAGTATAGAAACTTCCTATTGGCTTTGAAGGATTTTTAAAAGCTTGATCATCTTTATCTACAAGAACTTGAGTTACTATTGTAGCTACTGGTTTTTTAACATTTCTAGATTTCAACTCTTCTCCTATTGCATTTTGCAGGTGATATCCAATATATCCTTGGCTCATTGCTCCACATTCTGGAAAAGGCATTGTAGGAACTGCATCTTCCTTGCTTGAAGCAACCTCCATTGCTAAATTTATCATACCAACTTGTGGTCCATTACCATGAGCTATTACTACCTCATTTCCATCTTCTATAAGATCTACTATTGGTTTTGCTGTATCCTTTACAAGACTTAATTGTTCTTCTGGTGTCTTCCCTAATGCATTTCCGCCTAATGCTATTACTATTCTACTCATAATTACCTCCTAAAAGTTTTGTATTCTTAAATCATATTTCATTAACTATTAATATTTTATCATGAATTCTATCAAAATCCACAAATTTTTTGAACTTTTAAAATCTTTATCAAATCTATCTAAATTTTAAATTTTTTTTGTGTATTATTATCATCTATAATAAATTTAATTCCTTATCTTCTTAAATATCTCAGATATAGTCATAGGAACAAGAGACAATAATATTACATAAAGCCAATGGATACCATCTAACATAGCAAGTTCAAATATTACTCTTAAAGGTGGAATAAATATCACACTTAGCAACAATACAGATGATAGAGCTATTGCTCCTATTAAATATTTGTTTGAAAATAATCCAACTTTAAATATACTTTTATCCATTGATCTTATAGTTAAACTATTTGCAAACTGTGATACTGCAAGTGTAACAAGTGCCATAGTTCTTCCAGTTTCAATATTTACTTCTTTACCTATATAAAAAGAAAATATAGTTACTGCTCCTATTACACAACCTTTAACAAAAATACTAATACCAAGTCCTCCTGCAAATATGCTTTCATTTAAAGGTCGAGGTTTTCTATCCATTATTCCAGGTTCTGGTGGATCTACTCCAAGTGCAAGTGCGGGAAAACTATCTGTAATTAAATTTATCCATAATATATGAATTGGTAAAAGTGGTGTAGGAAGTCCTATCAATAGTGCTACAAATAAAGCTATAATCTCTCCTACATTACAAGATAAAAGGTAATGTATAGATTTTTTAATATTATCAAATATACTCCTACCTTCTTCTACTGCTGAAACTATGGTTGCAAAATTATCATCAGTAAGGACCATATCTGCTGCTTCTTTTGATACATCAGTACCAGTTATACCCATTGCACAACCAATATTTGCTCTCTTAAGTGCAGGAGCATCATTTACTCCATCACCTGTCATGGCTACTACATTTCCTTTTGCCTGCCATGCCTTTACTATCTTCACCTTATGTTCAGGTGAAACTCTTGCATATACAGAATATTTATCAACCGTTTCAGCTAGTTGACTATCTGATAATTTTCCTATTTCAGATCCTTCTATTGCCTCTGAATCCTCTTCAAGTATTCCAAGCTCCTTTGCTATTGCAATAGCTGTTATCTTATAATCTCCTGTAATCATAACAGGTTTAATTCCAGCTGATTTACATTCAGCTACTGAAACTTTAACTTCTTCACGTGGCGGGTCTATCATTCCACTCATTCCTGCAAATATCAAATCATTTTCTACTGATTTACTATTTATTTCACCTGGAATTTGATCTATATCTTTGTAAGCAAGACCTAATATTCTAAGAGCACTTGATGCCATATTTTCATTTACTTCTATTATTCTTTTCCTATGATCATCTGTAATATCTTCTACTTTTCCATCTATAAGTATGCCCTTACACCTATCTAAAATTACATCTATTGCACCTTTTGTAAATACCCTATATCCTTTTTCTATATCATGAATAGTAGACATCATCTTTCTATCAGAATCAAAAGGTACTTCTTCTACTCTAGGCATTTTTTCTTCTAGTTCTTTTCTATACAATCCATTGTCTCTAGCTAAGACAATTAAAGCAACTTCTGTTGGATCACCTATAGCCTTCTTTTCTCCCTTATCTTCTTCAATAGATGAATCATTACACATAAGTCCTGTCATTACTGCTAATTTTTCATCCTTATCTTCTAAATTAATATCTTGTGCATCAATTAATTTATCATAAGTATAAACTTTTGTTACTGTCATTTTATTTTGTGTAAGTGTTCCAGTTTTATCAGAACAAATAACTGAAGCAGCTCCAAGTGTTTCAACTGCTGGTAATTTTCTTATAATAGCATTTTTCTTTATCATTCTCTGCACGCCAAGAGATAATACTATAGTAACAATTGCTGGAAGTCCCTCTGGTATTGCAGCTACTGCAAGTGATATTGCAAGCATAAACATTTCAAATATGCCCCTACCTTGAAAATATCCTACTAAAAACATTATTGCTGATACAGCTAAGGCTAAGATACCTAGATATTTACCTAATTGATCTAGTTTTTTCTGCAAGGGCGTTTGTAAATCTTCTTGACTATCTATCATTGTTGCAATTTTTCCTATTTCTGTATCCATTCCAGTTTCTGTTACTATAACTTTTCCTCTACCATTAGTAACTAAAGAAGTAGAATATACCATATTTTTTCTATCGCCTATAGGTATATCTTCACCTTTTGGAATTTCCAAATCCTTATTAACTGGAACTGATTCTCCTGTAAGTGCTGATTCCTCAACCTTTAAGCTTGCACTTTCAATGAGAATCCCATCTGCAGCTATGTAATCTCCAGCTTCTAATATCAGTATATCTCCTGGTACAATTTCACTAGAATTTATTTCTAATATTGATCCATTTCTAAGGACTTTTGCTATTGGTTTTGACATATCCTTTAAAGCCTTTAAAGATTCTTCTGCTTTATTTTCCTGTACAACACCTAGTATTGCATTTAATAACACTATTGCTGCTATTATAATAGTATCTTTGTATTCACCCAAAACACCAGATACTGTTGCTGCAACTAAAAGTATTAATATCATGAAGTTTTTAAATTGATTTATGAATCTTTGAATGAGTGTTATGCTTTTTTTGCCTTCCAATTCATTTAATCCATATTTTTCTTTTCTTTCTTCTACTTCATTTTCAGTTAATCCATTTTCAGAATTAGCCTTTAATATATCCTTAACTTCGCTAGCATTTTTCTTATACCATATTTCTGAACTCAAAATATCCCTCCTACATTTGATTTTTCATTATTACTAATATTATTTACCCTTTTAACTATCTTATATTCATTAACTAAACTAATGATGAATATATTTTTCTACAAAATATATTATATTTCCCAGGCAATTTCCGACTTTTAAGCACAAAAAAGTCTATGGATTAATCCATAGACTTTTTGTGCTTAATTACAAGTTAATTCAAGTCCCATTTTTCCTTCTTTAAATAACTTTATATCCATTATTTTTAAATCATCTGCAATATTTGGTCTAAAGCCCATTTGAGCTATTACATCCTTTTCTAAATCTACTCCTGGTGCTATTTCTGTTAGTGTAAATCCTTCTTTTCTAAGTTCAAATACTGCTCTTTCTGTAATATATATTACAGGCTGACCGGTTTCAATAGCATAATCTCCTGAAAAAGTAACTTGCTCTACTTGATCTACAAACTTTTGAACCTTACCTTCTTTAATTATATTTAATTTTTCATCTTTTATTTCTACATCTAAGCCTCCTGCTGTAAATGTGCCACAATATACTACCTTTTGCGCTTTTTGTGAAATATTGATGAAACCACCGCATCCAGGTATTTTAGGTCCAAATTTAGATACATTTACATTTCCACCTTTATCACATTGTGCAAGGCCTAAAAAGGTAATGTCTAAGCCTCCACCATCATAATAATCAAATTGATATGGTTGATCTATTATAGCTTCTGGATTAGTAGCAGCACCAAAACTAAGTCCACCTGCCGGTACTCCACCTATAGTTCCAGCTTCTGTAGTAAGTTTAAGACCCTTTACTCCTTCTTCATTTGCTACATTAGATACTCCTTCAGGCATTCCTATTCCTAAATTCGTTATAGCATTTGGTACAAGCTCCATAGCTGATCTTCTAGCTATTACTTTTCTTATATCCAAATCCATTGGTTTTATACTGCCAAGTGTTACTCTAATTTCCTGAGAGTAAGCTGGGTTATATGCTTCAGCAAAAGTTTGCATATGATTTTCTTCTTTTGCTTCAACTATAGCATCTACAAGTATACCAGGTATCTTTACTTGACTATAGTCAAGAGAACCATTTTCAACTATTTTTTCTACTTGAAGAATTACCTTACCTCCAGAGTTTTTAGCAGCTTGTGCCATAGATAGCATTTCAAGGTTCAAACATTCACGTTCAAATGAACAGTTTCCATCTTCATCTGCATAGGTTCCTCTTATTATAGTTACATCTATAGGCATTGAAGGATAAAACATCCATTCTTCATCTCTTAAATTTATTATTTTAACTATATCTTTTTTTGTAATACTGTTTAATTTTCCACCTTCAACTCTAGGATCTACAAATGTTTTAAGTCCTATCTTTGTAATACTTCCAGGTCTACCTGCTGCTATATCTCTAAACAAATGAGATATTACACCTTGTGGCAAATTATATGCCTCTATTTTTTCATCTAAAGCTAATTTCCCTAGCTTTGGTGCAAGACCCCAATGACCACCTATAACCTTTTTGATTAGTCCCTCATGTCCAAAATGATTTAAACCTCTATTTTTTCCATCGCCTTGTCCTGCTGCATATATAAGTGTTAAATCTTGCGGCTTAGATTTTTCTATAAAATATTCTTCAATAGCTTTTGTAATTTCTTCCGGATGCATATTCCCTACAAATCCACCTACAGCTACTGTATCTCCATCTTTGATTAATTGTACTGCTTCAAAACCAGTCATAATCTTACTCATTTTTATGCCTCCTAAAATACTTTATATTTTAAACTATACCTGTTGCTAAGTAGAATACTGATATAACTACTACTGCAATTAATGGTATCCCCATTGTAACCATAGCTATATGTTTATAACTTCTCTTGTGGTCCATGTGAGTTACTGCAAGCAATGTTATAACTGCTCCACAATGTGGGAATGTGTCAAGTCCACCAGCTGCTACAAGCATAATTCTATGAATAGCCTCAGGATTTATATTCATAGCTAAAAATTCTTCTGATAATACTTCAAGAGCTATAGCAGTACCACCTGATGATGAACCTACTATACCTGCAAGTAAAGTGGTTGAAATTGCCACTTTAAATACTGATGGTATTGCAAGTGCTACTACGGCAAGTTTTACTGTCGTAAATGCAGCTAGTGATTTTATAACCCCACCATAACCAACTTCTGATGCTGTATTAAATATTGGAAGTAATCCTCCTACTGCTCCATCAAATACAATTTTATTTGTATTTGTAAGATACTTTCTCATAGAGATTATTATAAATACTATTGCAACTGCAAGACCTATAACAACAGGCCAAGTTCCATTTACATCTATTCCTAAATCATTATATTTACTGATTACTGAAGCTCTTGTAAAATAAAACTTTGTAAGACCAAAATTCAAAATAAACACTATTAGAATTGGTGCAAGTGATAACCAAAATCCTGGTACATTTCCTCCCATATCTTTGAAATTTTCTTCTGGATGATCTCCATAACCTTCACCTAAAGCTTGATATTTACTAGCTCTATTGTTTAGATAATATACTCCACCAAAGAACATAATAAGTGAAGCTATTATACCAAGAACTGGTGCTGCAAATGTAGTTGTTCCAAAATAAACCGTAGGCATAGTATTGATATACTGAGGTGAACCTGGCATAGCGGTCATTGTGAAGGTAAATGCACCAAGTGCTATTGCTGCCGGTAATAATTTCTTTGGTATATCTGCTCTTCTAAGTAATGTAGCTCCTATTGGATACATTGCAAAAACTACAACAAATAGTGAAACTCCACCATAAGTTAACAAAGCAGTAGAAAAAACTATTGCAAATATCGCTCTTTTTGGCCCTAATTTTTCTGAAATCATTTCAGCAATAGCAATTGCTGCGCCTGATACTCCCATTAGCTTTCCAAATATTGCTCCTGCTAAAAACACTGGGAAATAGTCTTTAATATAACCTGCTGCTGCTGGCATGAAAACTTCTGAAAGTGCATATAGTGCAGGAATTTCACCTGACACTAAAGCTGCTGTCATAGCTAATAGTGGTGCAAGTACTAAAACTGTAACACCTCTATAAGCAAAATACATAAGTGCTACTAATGTTAAAATAATTGATATAACTCCTAACATTGAAAAACCTCCTCATTTTTTTAAATTTCTTAATTAATAATAATTGCAAGCATTATCATCAAACTATAACGCTTTCATCTATATATAAAGCAAGATACATGCCAATATTTAAATCTTCATTATCTAGCCATCAAATAGCTTTAATGCTTGATTTCACTTATTTATTTTTTATGTTGAAAAAGGACTAAATATGTAAATTATAATTTACATATTTAGTCCTTTTTCTTTTTTGCTTGCATTAAATGGTATTTATAGAGCATTTTCAAAGTGTTAACTTTGCTTTACATGTTAACCTTTTAAATGTCTTTAATATCGTGTTTCTCTAGTTTTTTATACAAAGAAACTCTACTTATTCCCAAAGCCTTAGCAGTTTGATTTTTATTACCTTTATTTCTTTTCAAATATTCTATTATCATTTCTTTTTCTATCTCATCTAAAACTGCCTTTAATTTTTTATCTGATGAATATATCTTGCTTATCTTTTCACTCGTAACTCTTTTTGGAAGATGATGTGGCTCTATAGTCAATTCTACATCCAAGAGATTTAAAGCTCTTTCTATGACATTTTCCAGTTCTCGAATATTACCTGGCCAGTCATAATTT
>NZ_JBQCYD010000043.1:0-19787 GCF_052088025.1 Senegalia sp. (in: firmicutes)
CAATGTAAATAAACGTAGTAAATATGCGAGTTGTAGAGTTCTGCAACGAGCTAAAGATAAAACTAACTAGGAGGCATTTTAATGGGAAGAAAAAGACCAGAAACAAACAGAAGTAAAATAGCAAAGATGTTAATTGAAGAGTATGTTTGTAAAACAGCAGGAGATATTCAAGCTGTGTCAATAGTTGGAGAAAAGCTGGGCAAAGTTATCAATGTATTTTAAATATCCAAAGATATAAGAATTTTAATTTATAAAATAAATTCTATAGAAAGTTTCAATATATGACTAAGAATAAAGCTATATTTCTTAATGACTTTTCATTAGTTAAAAGCTTGTATTTAAATATGGATGACGCTTCTTTAAAATTGACTAATAGAATGCGATTTTTGGATAAGATAGTATTTAGATAAAATATATTTTGAAGATATAATATAAAAAACCATGGGTTTATAAATAATGGATTAATAGATATAATAATACTGAGTCTTTTAATGTGAATGATAATAGAACCGAAGCAGAAAAAGAACTTAAGATGGAGAATGATATTTTAAAGCAGCGGCACTAATATTAGGACAAAAATAGATTTGATTATAGCTAATAGATAGAAATACAGTATTAGTGCGATGTGTAGATTGCTTAAAATAACTAGAAGTCTAGTATATTACCATATAAATCATAGGAAAACTCTTCAAGAAGAAAGGCTATCAGAAGAAGATATAATCCTTGAAAATAAAGTTATAAAGATATTTAAAGAAAGCAAAAATAATTATGGAACAAGAAAAATAAAGAAAATGCTTGAAAAAGAAAAAATAGTTGCATCTAGAAAGAAAATAAGTGAAATCATGAATAAATATGGCTTAGTATCAAGTTATACAGTGAAACAATTTAAAGTGCATAGAACTAAATGTAATGAAGATGAAAATCCTAATATTTTGAATAGAGAGTTCCAAAGAGACAGTCTAGAAGCTGTAGTAAGTGATTTAACATATGTAAATGTAGCAGGTAAATGGAATTATATATGTGTATTAATGGATCTTTTTAATAGAGAAATAATTGGTTATGCTGTTGGCCCTAGAAAAGATGCAAACCTAATATATCAAGCATTTTTAAATTGTACATATCCTCTGGATAAAATCAGTATTTTCCATATTGACAGAGGAAATGAATTTAAAAACAAAGTTATAGAAGAAGTACTTACAACATTTAAGATAAGTCGATCATTAAGTGAAAAAGGATGTCCATATGATAATGCAGTAGCTGAAAGTTTATATCACATACTAAAAATAGAGTTTGTAAAAGGAAGAAGATTTGATAGTTTAGAAGTTTTGGAAAGAAAATTATTTGATTATGTAAACTGGTATAACAATTTAAGAATTCATGGATCATTGGACTATATGACACTTTCTGAATTCAGACAAGCTAGCATTGTTGGCTAATCAGAGAAAAAATTTAACACTTGATATTTATGTTAGGTTGGTTTTTAACCTAACATAAATATCAAGTAGCCAGGTCTTAAAAGAACATTTAATTGTTCGGTAAAAATATGTCCTAAAAAGGGTTGACATATCATAAGTGGACTAATCATTTATCTACAAACCTATAGTTCTTAAAAATTGTCTTTCTATTTTTAAATAAAAGAGTTGACAGTTAAATCGTTACAATGAAAATTATATTTTTTTAATTTATTGATCAATTGATTTTTAAATATATCATTTCACCTTCAAACTGAAGGACTATACACAAAATTATTCAAACTCGCAAATAGTATATTAATGGTTTCTTTTCATGTTTAGAGTTGCTTCCTTCCACTGCATATAAGTCTCTAAATTTAATTTTACAAAGTTAAGTTCGGAGACTTTTTCTTTTTTGTTATTGTATTCATTCATAAGCTCTTTTTTAGACCTTTCTAATTCTTTTAGTTTATCTTTTAGCTTAGGAATAGATGGTAATGTATTACTTGATTCTAAATCATCTAAATAGGCCTTAGCTGCTTTATAAAGAAGTAGTTCATTTGCATGTGATTTATAATATAAATCTTTATTGTCTGTTTTTTTAAATTCAATAAAAGTAGACTTATATTTTTTATAGGTTTCAATATATTTTATCTTTATAGCAAGAGCTTCAGATTCATTTTCTATATCTTTAATTTCAGATGCCACTTTCATCAAATTTAAATTATTGCTTTCTAAAATAAAGCTTAAATCTTCATAGCTAGTGATTTCGTATATATTCATTAAATTTAAGATTTTAGCCATATTTTTAAGATTATGTTGTTTAGCCCAAATAGCATATCCTCTAAATTCTTTTGCTTTATCATTATTTTTAAGGTCTATAACATTATCAATCTTATCTCTTTTATTAAAATATTTCTTTGCCTTATTTTTTATGTTAGATTTATAATTTTGATATTTTTCAATACGGGATATTATATTTTCTTGAGTATATTCTTCTCCAATTGTTTTAGATCTCGTAAATCTTTGTTGTTCTTTAGCTCTAAAAGAAATATGCTTACCTTTCTTGATTTCATATCCCATTTGTTCCATTAATCTTAAAAAATCATCCCAATCTTTTGCTCTCTTAATGGTGTTGTCTATACTATATTGCAACTTAGCCTTCCAAGAAGTACCCTTTTTAAATTCAGAGTATTCCTTATAAGATTTCCCGCTTTTTTTAGGCTCAAGTATTATATTTAAATTATAATCTTTACATAATTTATCACTGATATTTCTAATTTGATGATAGCTCTTCTTATTAGAATTATAGGCCCGTCCATCAATAAAACTGACATTATTAAATAATATATGATTATGAATATGGCCTTTATCTATATGGGTAGTTAGGACATATTCATATTTCCCATTGAGTGCTTTTTCTGCTAATTTTATCCCTATCTCATGGGCTAATTTAGGTGTTAGATTATCCTCGGGATCAAAAGATTGAATTAAATGTCTAGCCAAGTTTTTGGAAGAACTGTTCCAATTCTTTCTAGTTAAATCAAACTCTATAGATGCAGTTTCATGGCCACAAGCAAAAGTAGAAATCAAAATATTTTCATCAATTTTATCTTTATCACAAATATAATCAATAGATTTGTCTAAGGTAGTTTTAATAGGATGGATTTTTGTAATTGCCATATCTCATCTAACATCTCCTTTATTTCAGTAACATCTTCTTTGTAATATCTATCGGTGGAATTAATTCTTTTAGCGATTTGATTTATATTGGATCCAACTCTAGTTAGGTTCATATTCATTTCTTTTAAAGGCATATTATCCAAGATAAATATATTGCCATCTATGGCCATTTTTCTTAAATATGCACCCATGTTCTTTACATTGGATTCTCTCATTTTATTTTGAATTAAAAATCTTTCTTCATTAGTTACATAAAATTTTAACTGATTATTTCTTTCTCTATTTGCCATAGTGTGTGCTCCTTTCTTTAAGGATTTTAATAGGGGATTGGGGATACTCCCCAACAAGCAATTATCTATTTTTCTAAGAGAAAATAGATAATTAATCGGAAGTGGGTACTCACTTCCTGTGCTTGCTAATAAAGTATTAAATGTTCTAAATAAAACAATAAGAACCATTAGTGCTTTAAAAAATATAATAAAAAACTATCACCTGAGTGTAACTAGTGATAGCTGATAGTTTAATAATGTATATTAAAATTTAATTCTAAAATGTAAATGCCAAAAACTGAGTCATTTTGTAATTCAACCTATTTAGTAGGTATGGGAATGACTCAATAAATAAACCAATAAGACCAAAACATAGAAAAAGTAGAGCTGCTATTGCTACTTGAGGTGTTCCACTTACAATTCCACCTATAAGTCCAATGAAAACTAAAATATTTAGAATACCTAGCATAAATTTACCGAAAAAAGTGAAAATGCTTAAAATGATATTTAAAATGAATATGAAAATAATTAATAAAAGCAAAACTAATTTTATAGGTAGTAATAATATATTTGCAATAATTTTCATGATAACACCTCCAAATATCCTTGCTTTAATTATAGACACTAATATGTCTATTGTCAATATAAAATAGACATATTAGTGTCGGTAATATATAATAATAGTTATTATATACAAAATGAATATAAAAAATAGAAATGATAAAAATTTTAATTCAGAGGGGGCTGAAATTGAAAACAAATAGAAAATTAGACATAATTATTTTGCTACTAGGAGGAAATGAGTTATCAGCCCAAGAGTTAGCAGAAAAATTTAATGTAACCGAAAAAACAATATATAGAGATATAGATTATATAAGAGAATCAGGAATACCCATAGTAGGTAAAAGAGGAGTGAAGGGTGGATTTAGAGTAGAGGATAAAGAATTGTTAAGAGATAATAATATTACATTAAAAGAACAGCATAAATTAATGAAACTATTGAAAAATCAAGATAGGATACCAGAAGAACAATTAGATGAAATTATGCGTTCAATAGAAAATTTATTTAGAGATAATAGGATTAATTGGATTGAACCTGAATTTGAAGATACTAAAATGAATGAAACTTTTTTTATAATTAAGAATTCAATTGAAGATTGTAATGTATTGGAATTATATTTTAAAACAAATGAAAAACAAACTAGAAATATGAAGATAGAACCCTATCAAATTCTTATAGGTAATAATGATTTATATTTAAGATTTTTTAATTTAAAGGAAAATAATTGGGATAAAATTTCTGTGAATAATATTAAAAAAATAATTGTATTAAATGAAAGTTTTATTAGGAGAACTATCTAATTGAATGAGGAAAATTTTAAAATTTAATTTAATCTTTATGTAAACAGTTAATAATATTATAGAATTAAGTTAATGAGAATTTTTAAATGTAAAATATAATTTTATATTTACTATAGTTATAAATTTAAAATATTATACGAGGTGGATAAAAATGAAGAGTTTATATATTTCAAGAGCTATAATAAAAAACTATAGAAATTTTAAATATGCTGATATAAAATTAGATCATAAGCAAGTTATTATTGGAGAAAACAATATTGGAAAAACCAACCTTTTAAGAGCATTACAGTTGATTTTAGATCCAACCCTTTCCGATGATGATAGATACCTAGAAGAGAGTGATTTTTATAATGGGATAAAAGATCCTATGGGAAATAAAGAAATTATAGAAATAAAAATATATATTAGCAATTATACTAATAATAAAAATATTTTAGCCCAGTTTTCTGATGCTACGATAAAGGAAGGTAGTGAAGAAAAACTTTTAATAACATATAGATACTTCCCAATTGTAAGAGAAGATGGACAAGTTGAATATGAATATATAATTTTCAAAGGAAAAAATGAGCAGAATCGTTTTATATATTCAGACAGAAGATATTTAAATTTAAAAGTTATTAAAGCCTTAAGAGATGTAGAAATAGAAATGAAAAACTCTAAGACTTCTCCTATTAATAAAATACTTAAAAATTATTCTATTGATAATAACGAACTTAATGAGATTGCAGATAAATTAGAAGAAAGTGGATCACAAATATTAGATTTAGATGAAATAACAGATCTTGTTAACAATATCAATACTAGATTCACTAATATACTCGGTAATAAGAATGACTTCACAGTTTCTTTAAAAACTATGGATATTGATCCTACTAAACTTATTTATTCATTAAAGTTATTTTTATCTGATAGAAGTATTAGTGATATTAGTTTGGGATTAAATAATATTCTATATATATCTTTAGTTTTACTTTTAATTCAAGATACTACTATACCGACGTATATAAAAAGAGATAAATTTGAAGAACTTAAAGAGAAAGATGAGGAAAAAATACTAGATATTACTTATGATAAAAATGATAAAGAAAATTATTTTATAAAAAAAGATTTGAGTATAGAAACAATGAATAAACTGTATAATTTTATGGAAATATATGAGCCTAGATATGATGGTGTAACAATTTTAGCAATTGAAGAACCAGAATCACATTTACATCCTACATATCAAAGATTAATCTATAAAGAAGTTATTAGAAAGAGTAATAACTCTGTTTTATTGACAACACATTCAACACATGTTACTTCAATATCACCTATAAAATCAATTGTGCACTTACATAGAAGTAAACAAGAAGGAACAAAAATTAGTACAACTACAGAGTTAAATTTATTAGAAAATGAATTGGCAGATCTTGAGAGATATATTGACATTAAACGTGGAGAAATATATATGGGCAGAGGGGTTATACTTGTTGAAGGTATTACAGAAGAATATTTAGTTCCTAAATTCGCAGACTTATTAGGACAACCTTTAGATGAGAAAGGAATAATTGTGTGTAATATAAACTCTACTAATTTCAAACCATATGTAAAACTACTTAGGAAATTAGAAATTCCTTTTGTTGTTATAACAGATGGAGACTTTTATTATAAAGAATTAGATAAAGGAAAGATAAAAAAAGTATTCCATACTATGATTAATGATGAAGATGATAGAGAATTAGGGTATTTAGGCCATGATATAATAAAAGAAATTATATTAGACTTAGGTATAATTCCAGATAATGAAATACCAGATAATTTTCAAGAACAAGACAACTTATTTAGAAATGTAGGTTTCTATGTAGGCTATTATACATTTGAAGTGGATATGATGGAGGCATGTGCAGAAGATATTAATTCAAAGAATATTATAATAAAATTATTCGATACATTAACAGATGGAGGAAATATCCAAAAGAAAAACTTTAAAGAAGAATTAGAAAATGGTGACTATTGGAAGTGTCTTAGAAAAATAGATGGTAATGGAATTGGCAAAGGCAGATTTGCTCAAAGAATGTCTCAAGTATGTTTAAAAGAACATATTCCTGGATATATTTCCGACGCTATAGAAGATATATATACAAAGGTAGATGAATTATAATATGGGATATTATTTAGAAAAGCTTAATCAAATAAAAAAAGATGAGAGTCAGTTAAAGGCATATAGGAGTGAGGACAGTACTGTAGTTATTGCTGGGCCAGGCAGCGGGAAAACAACTGTATTAACAATTAAGATAATGAACTTATTATTAGAAAAAATTAAAGAACCTAGAGGATTAGCTTGCATTACATTTAGCAGAGAAGCAGCTAGAGAATTCAAAGATAGGTTATATAGACTTGGCTATAATGAGAGGGAAAATGTATTTTTAGGAACTGTACACTCGTTTTGCATGTCAGAAATTTTGTTCAGCTTTGCACATTTATATGATTATAAAATTCCAATGCCTGTAAAAATAATTTCTCAAAGTAAGAAAAGGGCTCTATTTAATCAAGTAGTTAATGATCTAGGTCTTGGAGAAACAAGAGTTAAAATTATTGAAATGGACAAAGAAAGAACATTGAATATTAAGGGAATGAGTGATGTTAAGGTCCCCTCATATGATGTTGCATTAACAGTAGCACAAGAATATGAAGAAAGACTTTATAACCTAGGTCTAATGGATTATGAAAGTATCATAAAGTTCTCTACAGTCTTAATACAAGAGCAAGAATATGTAAGAAAATGCTTAAATGCTAAATTCCCTTGGGTTTTAATCGATGAGTACCAGGACTTAGGTAGACCTTTACATGAGATGGTATTATCCTTATTTACTTCAACAGAGATTAAAATTTATGCAGTAGGGGATCCAGACCAATCAATTTATGGGTTTTCAGGGGCTATCCCTGATTACTTACACGAATTATATAGACGTACTGATATTATACCTATAGAATTAAAAAATAATTATAGAAGTAATCAAGGTATTGTTGATAGTTCAGAATTAATCCTAAAAGAAAAAAGAAATTATACTGCTATTACAAGAGAAGATGAAGAGGCAGAATTGATTTTTATTACTTGTGAAGAAGATCTAGAAGAACAATATAATTATTGTATAGAAAATATAATTCCATTTTTCCAAGAAAAAAATATACCTTTAGAAGAAATTGCAATACTTGTAAAAGGTAATAATGATATTAAGAACTTGGCTATAAAACTTAAAAGAGCAAATATACCATACTATATTTCTAAACATGATTTTGAACGATCTGACTTTGTTAAGTGGTTAGAAAGTTGTGCTTCATGGGTTATTGATAAAGTGAGTACTTCATATGATAAAATATATTGCTATTGGGAAAAAATAAATTCAACCCATATAGAGGACAAATATTTTAATGATGAAAATAGGATAATTGAAAAAAGAAAACTTTATAATATATTAATAAATAGCTGTAAATATAAAAATAGTATAGAAAGTTGGTTGAAATATATTATTGTAGAATTAGATATAGCACTTTTATTAGAAAAATCAGATATATATCCAGATGAGATTAAAAACTTAGAAAGACTGTTGAAAGTTTCCTCTGAAGAAGGATATAAAAGTTATAATATATCTGATTTTTCTAAATTAGGTAAACCTGAAAATCAAATTACTATAACAACAAGACATAGTTCGAAAGGACTTGAATTTGAAGTAGTAGTAATGTTAGGGATGGAAGAAGGTAATTTTCCGGATTTTAGGACGGTTGATGATAAGGTAAGACTAGCAGAAGAGCGAAGAACTTGTTTTGTTTGTATTAGTAGAGCTAGGAAAACTTGTATTATGATACGTTCAAAGCTTCATAATATACCAACTAAGAGAGGAAATTGGGCTAAGAAGTTTCAACCATCAAGATTTTGGCTAGAACTCTATAAAAAACATAATAATATTTGATTTAATTAATATGAATATTAGTCAATAATACGTTTAGTGATTGGAGTGATCTTATGGATATTGAAAAAATAGCTACGTCATCTATACAAAATTTAATATCTAGAAATTCATATCTAGAACCTATTATAAGTGATAATGATAAGACACCAGTATGGGATGGGGATGTATTTGTTTATAAGACTAAAGATTTGCATAAGAAAAATAAAAATTTAATTGGTAGAGTTCCAGTGCAAGTAAAAGGACACAGTTTAGAATCAATAAACTTAGAAGAATCCAATGATATAGACTTTAGAGTAAACAAGGATGATATGCAGAAATATCTTATGGATGGTGGAATTATTTATTTTGTAGTGTATATTGATAGAGAGACAGAAGTGATTTTTTATAATTCATTATTGCCTTTAGACTTAGAAAGACTTATAAAAAGATATGAAAAACAAGATACATTTAAAATAGAATTTAAACAGTTACCAAAAGAAGAAAGAAAACAGGCAGATGTATTTTTGGATTTTATCCAAAACAGAAAAAAACAACATGGTACATTGATACCAGAAATATTATATACTGATGATATTGAAAAAATTCAAGATCAGATTAAAAACTTTACATTTAGCTATAGTACAGTTGAAGCTAAAAGTTCAATTCCATTTAAAGAATTAACAACTCGTGATTTTTATATATATGCTGAACCTAGAGGAATAGGAAACCCGATACCTTTTGATAAAGCTAGTAATGCAATAATTAATATCCAAAACAACTTAAATATATCTGTAAATGGACAAACTTACTATAAAAATGCATATGTACAATGGAAAGAAGGTATATCAAGAGTTATATGTGGAAAATCAGTAAAAATAAATTTTAATGATGTCAATAAAAGTAACATAGCTAATCTGACTATCAATATTCAATTTAACGGAACTCTTAATGAGCAGTTAAATGATTTAAATTTCATTAAATCAATAATGATAAATAAAGAATTTTATGTAAATGGAATTAAAATTCCTTATGAAAATTTTAATTTTAAAGACAAGAAAGATTTAAATAGTAGGATAAAGGAACTGGATTATATTAAGAAACGTTTGAAATATTATGGGGTAAAAACAGATTTTAATTTAAAGAATCTAACTCATGAAGATGATTTTAAATTATCACTATTAATGGAAACAAACCCTTCAACTAAAGTTTTTAATATCAATTTATCAGAAAGTAATTTATTAAAAATAAAAATTTCAAATATATTCCTTATATTAATTGTAAAAGAAAATAAAAATAAAGAATTCTATGAAATTGAAGACTTTTTTACAAGTGAATTAAATGTTACTTATATTCCATCAGGCCAATGTAATCATGTACCTATAAGTCAATTTTTAATTTTACAAAAAGAAGGTCTACTAGCTGATAATATAAATGCAAAAAAAATTCTTAAGGGTATAAAAAAATACCATATGGAATCAAAGGATCTTGAATATGTCAATAATTTTTTATTAGAAGCTATCAAGGCATATGATGATCAAAGTAATCAACATGATGAATTAAGATATTTGATATATAAGCTTTCAGAATGGCTTTATGAAGAAAGTAGGGAAGATTATATTTTTTTGAATTTAGCTCAAGTTAAATATAGGCTAGGAAAACTAAAAGAATTTGATTTACAGAAAATAAGAGATATTAGATTAAGCAATGAAGATAATTGTGAAATTTTGGCAGCAACTTCAATATTATTAGGAGAAAAAGAAAATGCTAGATCTTTAATTAATAAAATAGAACTAGAGAAAAAAGAGATGTTTATTTCTTACCCAATATATTCTTTACTGGATTATAAAAACACACATGATAAAAAATAAAAATAAGGTTTAGCCTACGCTAATCCTTATTTTTATAGTTAAGATAATAAATAAAATCTTTAAATAAATTAAAATAAGTTTTACCTTCAAATTACCTTTAGAATAAACCCTAAATCTTAACCTTATTAAAAAAATTACCCTTTGGAGCATGTCTCAAATTATAGTTTGCTCCATATCTATTCATTTCGTTCATTTTGAATATCAACAGATTTAGATTTACGTTTAAAATACTTGCTATTTCAACATCTGTATATTCTTCATTTATAAGCTCTACAATTTTATTTTCATCTAATAAGAGATGAGCTGCAAAGATATTGGCTTCATATTCTGGTTCTGAAGTTATATCAAATATCTGATATTCCTTAAATGGAGAGTTCTTAGTTAGATGCCTATGAAGAGCATCATGACCAAGTTCATGTGCTAAAACCATTCTAATCATATATTCTTGCATACGAGAATTAAGAAATATAAACCTATTTCTTTCAATGACAGTATACATACCTAGCAATTTAGTGGCGTCATTAAAATATTTAATTTTAATATTAGATCCTCTTGCAATTTCAAAGGGATCATTGGTATTAAATTTACTAATAACATTTTTAACACGATTATAAATTAAAGTATTTTTAGAATCCATGTTGCACCTCCAAAGCTTGGCAGTACCTACTTATCTTTTTTATATTTATTAGGAGTATATTTCTTGTTTTCTAATTTAGCCTCAAAAAATGCTTCTTGCAGTGCATCGAAAACTATTTTTTTATCTTCTTCAGATAATTCTCCACCTGCAAACAAACTACGAGCATTTTCAATAAGCTCTTCTGCTCCTTTTTTTCCACGATAACCATACTTTTCACCAGCAGTCAAAATAAAATCATTTCCTTCAGTGAGTAAATAATTTACATCTATTTGAAATATTTCAGCAATCTTATGATAAATCTTTCTATATCTTGGTAGTGTCTCACCTAACTCATAGGACTTTAATGTACGCAAAGAAACCCCAATGCTATCTGCTAATTCTTGTTGAGTTAAATTTTCATTATTTCTAAGTTCTCTTAGCTTTTCAGCAAAATTCATGGTGTCCTCCTTCTAAGGTGCAATTTAAATGCACCAATATTTAAATTTATCTTGACAAGTGTATATTAAATGCACTATAATTCAATTAAAGGCAACTGAATTACACTTATTATACAATGAATTGCACTTTATGTCAATATAAAGCTAGTGGTATGATTTACCACATGAAAAATTATAAAAATTAAAAGATATGTAGATGAAAGGAGAGCTGTTGATTGAATATAAACATTTCATGTCATAAGCCTGTTTTTTCAGAGAGTATCGTTGGATTAAATGGTTTTGAATTTAATAAATTAGTCTGCTTTATTGCTGAAGGTGATTTACCTCAGGGTATAGCGGAAGGCTGTTTCTTATTTACGGAAATAGGAACCTCTTTTAAGAAAGGTGATTTAATTATTACTAGAACAAAGAGTGAGACATATAAATATAAAATCAAATATGCAAATGAGATAGAATCTGATTATTTTGGCAGGGTACTTATGGCAACAAAATTATTTGCCAAGGAGGAATTGCGTAATGGATATCAATAATTTAGAAAACAAAATAGAAATTCCTTTTAAGGAGAGTAAGGAGTTAGAACATAATATAAAAATATTATTAGGTCTTTATAGGAAAGTAAATTTTCGTGTACAAGAAAGAATTAAAACTTTAGAAGCAGAAACATATGAATCGAAAAGAAAACATCTAGAAGACTTAGTAGTATCATTATTAGAAATAGATACAAATATTAACCATGAGAAATTTGAAGATCAACTCATAGGCATAAATGAGAGCTTAACCTTACTTCAAATTATGGACAAGGCTTTAGAAAGATTAAGAAACTATCCTGGTAATGAGGAACTATATGCAAATATAGTGGAACTAAGATTTTTTCATAAAGAAGTGTATAGCCATGAAGCTATAATAAGAAAAGTAAATATGTCTAGATCTTCTTATTATCGTCATTTACCAAAAGCCATACAAAGTTATGGAGTGATGCTTTTTGGATATGCTTTACCTGAAGTAAGGGAGCTTATTTCTAATAATGATATAGAAACATATGATATGAAAGTTGCTGAAAAACCCTCTAATTACAATGATTAAAAAACTAAATAATTAACCACTTAAAAATGAGACTATATTGGGACTTAAATGGTACTGACTTGGTACTGTAATGAGACTTTAAGCCATATATACTATCCATAATGGGCGAACTATCCCTGCTTTGAAGCGGGGATTTTTTATTGCCTAAATTTATATAGGTGCATGAGCCATACGACAAAGAAATGTCGTGTGGCTTTTTTTATGCCCAAATGGAGGAAATATGGGAAAAAGAGAACGAGCTCCACCGGTCTCCTTATGAATGAAAAAAGAAATTCAAATTCATAAGGAGGTACGAAATGAGTCGTAAAAAAATAAGGGGAAAATATGTTTTACCCGTAAATGGCAAGTTAATTCCAGTATCAAGAGAGGTCTATGAAAGTTTCTATACTCATAAAAGACGTGAAAAATATTTAGAAGAAAGGGATAGAGATAAAGGGCTTATGCGCTTTAGTAATTACGACACCAAAGACAGAAATTTTATAGATTATGCTGAAGACAAAAATATTGATGTGGAAAAGGTGGTTGAGACAGGGATGATTATAAAAGAATTGTATAAAGCATTAGATGGATTAAATCTAGAAGAAAGAGATTTAATTACTCAAATATTTTTTGAAGAAAGATCTATAAGAGATATAGCTAGAGAGAAGAAGATTAGCCATGTAGCAATACAAAAAAGAAGAAATAAAATATTAGCAAAACTTAAAGATGTATTAAAAGATTTAGAAGATTAGGTTACCACGCCCCCTTACTTTTCGGCTTATTAGTAAGGGGGTATTTTTTATCCTTAAAAAATGAACATTGATAATTTAATAGACTAAGCAGATACATTTTGTTCAGTATGAGCCTATAAGCATAAACGCCAGGACAATCTAATTCCTTTAATAAAGAAAAGAAGAGTAAAGATAAGAGCGATTTTTTATGACTGAAACATGGAACTGGAAGATCCATAGGCCAAGAAATACTGACATTTTAAAGATACTTTCGTATAGCCACAGTCCGAGCGTTAAAAGCGTCACAGGCAATGGGTACGGCTCGTCATAATAATGAGGAGAGGTCAATTCCTATGGAGTGGTTCTCCAACCACCATCTGCAATGTCAAAAAACTTACATATACAAATAAATATAGAAAGGATAAAAAATATGGAAAATAACATATTAAGATACAGTATGCAGATTGCTATGTTAAAACAATTATTAGTAAAAGAGCTTATAGATAAAATTGAATATTATAAAATAAAAAATGAACTTATGAAAGATTATAAAATATCTTCAGATTTAACCTCTTAAATTGTGTATCTATATGATATAATAGAACTATACAAAGGAATACAATTTAGGAGGTCTTTTTATGAAAAAAGTTGAAGTAATAAAAGGAGGAAATCTTTTAAGTGAAAGAAACCAAGGAAAGGAAATAAACTTAAAAAGAGTTGCTGCTTATTGTAGAGTTAGTACAGATAATGAAGAACAGCTACAAAGTTATAGATCTCAGGTAAGATATTATACAGATTTAATAAATGGAAATAAAGATTGGACTATGGTTGATATTTATGCAGATGAATCAATAACTGGTACACATATAGAAAAAAGAGTAGAATTTCAAAGATTAATAAATGATTGTATGAATGGGGATATAGATATGATAGTAACTAAATCTATATCTAGATTTGCAAGAAACACCCTTGATACATTAAAATATGTAAGAAGATTAAAAGAAATAAATGTGGCGGTATTCTTTGAAGAAGAAAATATTAACACTTTAACTATGGATGGAGAGTTACTGTTAGTTATATTAAGTTCGGTTGCACAGCAAGAAGTTGAAAATATTTCAGCCAATGTAAAAAAAGGTTTAAAAATGAAAATGAAAAGAGGAGAACTAGTAGGATTTCAAGGATGTCTTGGATATGATTATCATATTGAAGATAAAAGTATTTCTATAAATGAAGAAGAAGCTGAGATAATCCGTTATATATTTAAACGGTATCTTGAAGGTGCAGGAGGAAGTGTAATATGCCGAGAATTAGAAAACCTTGGGTATAAATCACCAAGGGGTAAAAAGAAATGGACTCCTACAACAGTATTAGGAATTATAAAGAATGAAAAATACAAAGGTGATATATTAATGGGAAAAACATTTACTGTGGATCCTATTAGCAAGAGAAGATTAGATAACTTTGGAGAAGAAGACAAGTTTTATATAAAAGATCATCATGAAGCAATCATAAGTACTGAAGACTTTGATAAAGCACAAGAGATAAGAATGAAAAGAGCTTCAAATAGAAATACAGTATTATCCAAAGGAGGAAAGAGAGAAAAGTATAGTAGAAAATATGCTTTTAGTAGCCTATTAGAATGTAGATTTTGTGGAGGAAATTTATCAAGAAGATCATGGCATAGTAAAACAGAGTATAATAAAGTTGTATGGCAATGCGTTGTAGGAACAAAAAAAGGTAAAAAATATTGTCCTGAGAGTAAGGGTATAGAAGAAGAGGCTATTAAGGGAGCATTTCTAGAAAGCTATAGACAGTTATGCTCTAATAATCAAGACGTAGTAGAAGAATTCTTAGTTCGTGTAGAAAAAACTTTAAATGATAGTTCTATTGCAAAAGAGATAAAAAAATTAGATAATGAAATTGCTTCAATTTTAGTAAAACAAGATTCATTGGTTGATTTAAGATTAGATCAGAAAATAGATGAAAAGATATATGAAGATAAATATGTTTCATTGCAAAATAAATACTTAGAGAAAAGTAAAGAGAAAGAAAGCCTAGAATTTAATTTAAAAAATGAAAATAATATAAAGAAGCGAATGAAAGAATTTAAAAATATATTGGAGAATAATGAAGTCTTAAAAGAATTTGATAGATTTGTTTTTGAAAGTATAATAGAAAAGGTTATTGTTGGCGAGATAGACGAAGATCAAAATATAAATCCTTATAAATTAACATTTGTTTATAAGACAGGATTTAGAGATAATATAGATGGAAGTAAATTTAAAACACCTAGAAAAAATGAGAGTCAAAAGAATAAAAAGGATGCAGAAGAATCTTCTGAATTGTGTTCCCATAGTAGCGACAAGGACGATAAATTGTGTTCCTATAGTAGTGACAACACATGTTGAAGCCGTAACACTGCTTGCGAAGGAGTGAAACGACTGAAGAAGTAGATGTACGTCTCATGTCAGGAATATATAGAGCAAAAATTTAACACTTATGAAAGGAAGAATAAAATATGATTACATCAGAGGAAATTAAAAGACGATTATGGGATGGGGCCAACGAATTAAGAGGCTCTATGGATGCAAGTAGATATAAAGATTATATGCTGGGACTTATGTTCTATAAATTTTTAAGTGATAAAACTTTAGATGCTTTTAAAACTTCAGCACGCCTTGGTAAAATAAAAGAAGAGGAACTTGTAAGAGAATATAAAAAAGCTAGTGAAGATTATGGTGAAATTCTATATGGAACCATTCAGAAAGTGTTAGGCTACTATGTTGAACCAGAATATTTGTATCATACTTGGATAAGTGATATAAACTCTGGAGATTTTGAAGTTCAGAAAGTAACTGACAGCTTACATAATTTTGAGCGTTCCATCTCAATAGGAAGTGGTACAGATGATTTTAAAGGCTTATTTTCAAATTCTACAATAGACCTAACAGATACAGCTCTTGGAAGTAATTTAAATGAAAGAAGTAAAAACATACAAGCTTTAATCATGCTATTTGCAGATTTAAATATGGTATCTCTCCAAAAAGGAGATGTTTTAGGAGATGCCTATGAATATTTAATAGGACAATTTGCTATGGAATCTGGAAAGAAGGCAGGAGAGTTCTATACTCCCCATCAAGTAAGTGAAGTTATGGCACAAATAGTCTCTAAATCATCTGAAATTGAATCAATATATGACCCAACTGTGGGATCGGGCTCTCTACTACTTACGGTTGGTAAACATCTAGAAAAGGACGAGCAAAAAAACCTTAGTTATTATGGACAAGAAAAAAATACTGCAACCTATAATTTGACACGCATGAACCTACTCTTACATGGAGTGAGGCCTGAAAAGATGACTGTAAGAAATGGTGACACACTTTCTCATGACTGGCCTGAAGATCCAGAAAAACCTAATGAAGGCATTCAATTTGATGCAGTAGTTATGAACCCTCCCTATTCTGTTAAAAAGTGGAATCGTGTAGGACTGAAGATAAGCGATCCAAGATTTGAAATTGCAGGGGTACTGCCACCAGATTCAAAGGGGGATTTTGCCTTTCTCTTACATGGATTATTTCATCTTAGACAAAGTGGGACTATGGCTATTGTATTACCACATGGAATATTGTTTCGAGGAGGAGCAGAAGGTGAAATCCGTAAAAGACTCTTAGATAAAAATTATATTGATACAATCATAGGATTGCCGAGTAGTTTATTCACCAATACAGGTATTCCTGTAGTAGTTCTTATATTAAAGAAAAATAGAAGACTAGATGAACCAGTTCTACTTATAGATGCTTCTAAAGACTTTATAAAGGTTGGCAAGCAAAATGTATTAGAAGAAAAGCATATTGCAAAAATAGTGGATACCTATATGGAAAGAAAGAATCAGGAAGCATATAGCTCCTTGGTTTATCGTGAAGATATCATAGAAAATGATTATAATATGAACATTCCTAGATATGTAGTATCAAAAAGCGAAGAAATAAGTCATGATGTTGATGCACACTTACTAGGAGGTATACCTAAAAGAGATATTGAAGGATTAAAAATACTTAACAAGGTTGTTCCAAATGTTTTAAAAAGTGCATTAGAAGAAAAACGAGAAGGATATTATGAACTAAACAAAGAAATAAAGAAATTGACAAAAGAAATAATAGAAAGTAAAAATGTAAAAGAAAAATCATCAGAAATGGAAACAACCATAAATGCATATATAGATAGATATTGGGATGTTTTAATAAATATAGATAAGGAAACAAATATTAAAACTGTCATGGAAGATATGCTATCTGAAGTTAAAGAAATACTATCTAAATTCCAATTTATAAATATTTATGATGCATATCAAAATATTGCTCAAATTTGGAAGGATTCTCTAACAAAAGACTTAGAATTGATATCTCAGAGTGATTTATATACAGCTGCGCACACAAGAGAAGCTCTTATAGTTACTAAAGGATCAGGCTCAAACAAGAGAGAAGAACAAGTAGGCTGGATAAGTAGTATTATACCAAATGAACTTATTATAAAGCGATTATTTACTACAGAGGCAGCAAATATTGAAAGATTAAAGGAAGATGTATCAGAAATAGAGATGAAACTAGATGAGTTAGTTGAAGCAGCAAAGGTTGAAGATTCTGAGGAAAATGAAATACTATATGAATGTTTAACAAAAAATAAAGAAGGTGAAGCTGGAAATTCTTTTGTAGGTAAGGATGTTAAGAATGAGCTTAAAGAATATCAAAAAGGAACAAAAGAATATGATTTGTTAAATGATGTAAAGTATCTCTTATCTGATAGAAGTACACTGAATAAATTAATAAAAGAAGAAGAAAAAGAACTTAAAGAAGCTGTAGAAGAACGCATCTTATCATTGACAGAGGAAGAAATACATTCCTTAGTTTTTGAAAAGTGGTTTGGAAATTTAATAGAAGAAATGATAGACTTAATTGAAAGACCCTTAAAAAAAGAATTAGAAATGTTGAAAATGCTAGATGATAGATATAAATTGACCTTAGATGATTTAGATAGTGAATATAAGGAGCTTGAGACAAATTTTGAAAGTTTAGTATCACAGTTGGTGAGAGTATGAAAAAGGATAAATTAGTACCTAAAAGAAGGTTTAAGGAGTTTGTGAATGATAAAGCTTGGGAACAGCGTAAGTTGGGAGAGGTTACGGATGTAATGGATGGTGATAGGGGAAACAACTATCCATCAGGTGATGATTTTTGTGAACAAGGTCATACTCTTTTCTTAAGTGCTATGAATGTTACGAGGTATGGATTTTCTTTTGATAGTAACCAATATATTACAGCAGAAAAATCTAACCTATTAGGAAATGGTAAATTAGAACTTGATGATATAGTTCTAACTTCTCGTGGTTCATTGGGACATGTTGCTTGGTATAACAGTGATATAAAGAAACTTGTACCATTCGCACGTATAAATTCTGGCATGCTAATTCTTCGTTCTAAAGAAGAAATTGAGCCTAGTTATATTGCTCAGTATTTGAAATCACCACTTGGAGAAAGACAAATTGATTTAATCAGTTTTGGTTCTGCACAACCACAATTAACAAAAAAAGATATATCAAATTATAATATTCTAGTACCAGGAAAAGATGAGCAAATTAAATTGGGTACCTTTTTTTCCAACCTCGACAAGCTTATCACCCTTCATCAGCGTAAGCTTAAAAAGCTTAAAGAATTAAAATCATCTTATCTTTCAGAAATGTTTCCACAAGAAGGAGAAAAATACCCAAAGCGAAGATTTGATGGTTTTACTGACCCTTGGGAACAGCGTAAGTTGGGGCACTTGGGCTCGGTTGCTATGAATAAGAGAATTTTTAAAGATCAAACGTCTGAAGCAGGAGATATTCCATTTTATAAAATTGGAACATTCGGTGGCGAACCGGATGCCTTTATCCCTCGTAAGCTATACGAGGAATACAAAGCTAAATATCCATATCCAGAAGTTGGTGATATATTAATCTCTGCTTCTGGAAGCATAGGGAGAACAGTGGAATATACGGGTAAAGATGAGTATTTTCAAGACTCTAACATTGTATGGTTAAAACATGATGGAAGATTAGATAATTCTTTTTTAAAGCAATTTTACTTGGTAGTAAAATGGGAAGGATTAGAAGGAAGTACAATTAAACGGTTATATAATAAAAATATTTTAGAAACTGAAATTCTAGCACCTTCATTATTAGAACAAGCAAAAATTGGCACCTTCTTCCATCGACTCGACAAGCTTATCACCCTTCATCAGCGTAAATTAGAAAAGCTAGAAAATATTAAAAAAGCCTACTTAAATGAAATGTTTGTGTAGAAAGAAAGGGGGAGTTTCG
>NZ_JBQCYD010000044.1:0-4218 GCF_052088025.1 Senegalia sp. (in: firmicutes)
TATCTAGAGCATTTTTCAAATGTCTAGATACCATTATTAATAAGTAAGATAAATTTTCCATATTATCTATTTCTCCTAACATTTTATTTTACAAATGATTGTAAATTATCTCTTGCAAATTCTTCTAATGTCTGTGGCTTCTTACCAGTAAGTTTATAAAACTCATTTGTTACATCTTTAGCTGTACCCATTCTAGTCATGAAGTAAAGTGCTACTGTGACATTTACATATGTTTTATCAAGTCCTCTTTTATTTATATAATATCTCCTATATTTTAAAAATCCTGGCTTAGTATAAGTTATCTTTCTTCCTGTGACTTTACTTAATGTTTCTGCTACCTGATAATAATCTAAAGCATGAGGTCCTGTAATAGTATGTGCAGTATTTTTATACTTTACATGCTCATGAAGTAAAGTTGCTACTGAAAGTCCTATATCTTTAGCATCTATAAAACTTGTTTTGCTCTTGCCAGCAGGTATAAAAATTTCATCTTTTTCTCTGATTTCAACAGAGTGAACACCAGATATATTTTGCATGAAGAAGCCTGGGCGTACATGAGCATAAGAAATATCCATTTTTTCTATATATTTTTCAATTTTATGATGAGGTGGTATTGTATTGTTTTCTACCCCCATCAAAGATAAAAATGATACTAATTTTATATTATGCCTTTTCATTGCATCAATAAATGGATATAAATCTTCTGGTTTCCCAAGGTGAGGTGGTCTCATAAGAAAAACTCTATCAACATCTTTAAGCGCATTATCAAAAGTAGTCTCATCTGTAAAATCAAAAAGTACAGCTTCTACTTTTGATCCAAATTTATTGATTAATTTTTGAGTCTTTGTACCACCAGCAACTACAATTTCATCCATATTTAAAAGTTCTTTTACTACATAGCTACCTACATTTCCTGATGCTCCCGTTACTAATATTTTCATAATATCACTCCTTATTTAGTTAGTCTACTAATAATTAGTATACTAACTAAATAAAAGGTTGTCAACATATTAAGTATTTATCAATTATATCTTAACTTGATAAATTATATTCCACTTCAGTGATTTCAAAATTAAACCAATTAAAATCACCATCGTCTAATTTCCATGTTACGTTACCTTTAGTAGGTATTTTTATGCCTTCAAATTTCTTATAATCTCTTACTGGAATACTCCAAGTTTCCAGTCTATACTCACCATCAAATTCACCATATCTTTCAGCTTGAAAATTAATAACTTCACCTTTATTATTAAATGTAAATATACCTTCTGCTATTACATCTTTATAGTTCATAGTTGCTTTAGAACTATATTTATCTATTTTTTCCCACATTAAATAATCATTTATTGCTGCAGAAGGAAACCACATCATTTCTGCTAGATATCTTAGTAAACTTCCTTGATCTACCTCTTTTCCTTTAGAGTCAGCTATAGTAAATAATGAAAAAGGCTTAATTAACATATTTCCTTTTCCATTTTCATATTTATCTCTCCCAGATATGTGTATTAAAGGAGCCATATTAATATTTACTTTCCAGATAAAACCTGGTTCTTTAGTTTTAAAATATTGCTCTGCATTAACCTTCATCCAATTCTTATCTTTTTCAAGTCTCATCTCTGCTTTTTGTTTTAAACGAACTGAAGTAATTTTTCTTTTTCCAATTACTCCTGAATATTTAAGCCATTCTTGTACATTTTAGGTAAGTTTTCTAAATCTTTTTGACTTACAATTTCATCAGTATTTTCTACTTCAGTAAAAAAATCTTTAATTTCTTTTTCTGCATTTTGATCAAATATAATTTTAGCTACATAACTAACAATTATAAATAAAATTAAAATTACTCCTATAGTTATTAAAGAAATTGATATTTTTGACATATTAAACACCCCTTTTTAAACTAAGTTAAATTTAAAGCTCAATAAATATCCTATATTTGATAAAGCTACAAAGTTTAATACTAAATCCACATATTATTGTTATATATATATGCAAATATATCTAATTACATTATACTCTATAATTATCACAATAAGGGGTATCAATGGTAATATATACATTCAATATTTGAATTTTAAAAGGAGGAGTTAAAATGGATGAGAAAAAAAATCCTATGGAAAAAAATGATTTAGGTAAAAATCTCTCAAGTAGAAATCAGAAAAAAGGAGATAATCCCAATATAAAGACAGCTGCAGGTGCTCCTGTAAGTGATAATCAAGATAGTATGACTGCAGGAAAAAGAGGCCCTATAAGTTTACAAGATACATGGTTTTTAGAAAAAATGGCTCATTTTGATCGAGAAGTTATACCTGAGCGTAGAATGCATGCTAAAGGTTCTGGTGCCTTTGGTACATTTACAGTAACTCATGATATCACTAAATATACTAATGCAGATATTTTTTCAGAGATTGGTAAGCAAACTGAAATGTTAGCCCGTTTTTCAACTGTTGCAGGTGAAAGAGGAGCAGCTGATGCTGAGCGTGATATTCGTGGATTTGCTTTGAAATTTTATACCGAGGAAGGTAATTGGGATTTAGTAGGAAATAATACACCAGTATTCTTTTTTAGAGATCCAATGAAATTTATTGATTTAAACCATGCTATTAAAAGAGATCCTAGAACTCATATGAGAAGCCCTAATTCTAATTGGGATTTTTGGAGTTCCCTACCTGAAGCTCTCTTACAAGTTACCATCATTATGGGTGATAGAGGATTGCCATCATCTTATAGGCATATGCATGGATTTAGTTCACATGCCTATAGCTTTATAAATAAAGATAATGAAAGATCTTGGGTTAAATTTCACTTTAGATCTCAACAAGGTATAAAAAACTTAACTGACCAAGAAGCAGAAAAGGTAGTGGGCATGGATAGAGAGTCTCATCAAAGGGATCTTTATGAAGCTATAGAAAAAGAAATGTATCCTAAGTGGAAAATGTATGTACAAATAATGTCAGAAGAAGAAGCGGATTCTATGGAAAACAATCCATTTGATTTAACTAAAATGTGGCTTAAAAAAGATTTCCCACTTATCCCAGTAGGAGAATTTGAGTTAAATAAAAATCCAGATAATTATTTTGCACAAATCGAACAAGCTGCCTTCAATCCTGCAAATGCAGTTCCTGGAATTAGCTTTTCCCCTGATAGAATGCTTCAAGGTAGATTGTTTTCATATGGTGATGCACAAAGATATCGTCTAGGTGTAAATCATCATCAAATACCTGTTAATTCACCTAAGGGAGTAAAAGAGCCCCATAGTTTCCATCGTGATGGCCAAATGAGAGTAGATGGTAATCTTGGAGGAGAGGTTCACTATGAACCAAACAGCTATGGTAACTGGAAGGACCATCCAGAAGACAATCTTCCAAAAGAAAAGGGTGGAGATATTTATAGATATGATTTCAGAGAAGATGATTCTGATTATTTCACCCAACCTGGAATGTTATTTAGAGCAATGACAGAAGATCAACAACAGGTACTATTTGATAATACAGCAAGAAATATGGGAGATTCTACTCTTCAAATAAAGCATAGACATATTTATCATTGTTATATGGCAGATTCTGAATATGGCAAGGGTGTTGCAAAAGCAATGAATATTTCAATTGATGATGTGGATTTAGATTTACCAAAACGCGATTCTCATAAAAATCAAGAAAAAGCTAATAATCTACATCCAGAATTAAATGTTCCTACTGATCCAGTAGATCCTGGAAAAGAAATCGACACAAATAAAGAACCTTATATAGAGCCAGAAAATGATCCTTGGCTTTTATAGAATAATTACAAAAATAAAATAATAATAAAAGATGGTTCCATATTTGAATTCAAATATGGAACCATCTTTTATTATCCTTAGATTAAATATCACATATTACTATGTTTTATTTTATCAAATTCTAATTGAGTACTGCTTGTAGGGATATTTTACATTTAAATTATTTAATAAAACTTGATCCTTTTTTCATTACCTCATCCATTTTTGCCATTACAAACTTATAACTATCTTCATCATGAGGCTTTGTGCAATTGGAACAATCCTTTATTCCATTAGTCTCTTTAAAATTGCCTCCACATTCATTACCTAACATATATAATGGGCAATAACAAAATAGGCAGTTAAATTTATCTTCTTCTAGCCCTTGGTGACAAGGGAAAAATTCACATTTTTTATGTTGATTAAACTTATAATTCTCAGTTTCATAGCTCCTCATAATAATA